>NZ_KV792266.1:194586-198568 GCF_001808125.1 Staphylococcus sp. HMSC14D10
GTCGTCCCACCCCCGCAAGGATGACTAGAACTGAAAAAAGCTTGATTTAAGCGCATTTTCAGTTCAGTCAGCTACTGCGAATTTGCAAAATAGCATCATCATATTATTTATGTCCCAGGCTCTTAAAATGGTTATATGATATTAATTTTTAGCATAATGTACGTTCTTTAATGTAATTACAATAATCAGTCCTAATAAACCTATAAAGGCACTTACAAACGTGACCGCTTCAACATTCATATTTGAAACAACAAGGCCACCGATAATACCACCTAAACCAATACCTGCATTAAGACAAGACATATTCCAACTCATAACTTGACTTGTGTCACCTTCAACATGTTCGATAATACCACTTTGTATCGCAGGGTTCGTACTCCATTGCACGATATTCCAAATAAAGAGTCCAACTAATAATAGTACTGTTGTGGATAAAATTAAATTGATGGCTAGCATCACGACAATAAATACTGAGAAAGCAATAATTAACCATCGCTTACTAGTCAATTTATCAGCTAGTACACCACCCATTGATGTACCAACAACACCGGCAACGCCATTAACGAGTAGTGCTAATGATACATAGCCCATGGAGTGACCATTTTCTAAAATAAGTGGATTGATAAATACAAACGTCACTGAATTAGCGATTAGAATAAGCAATGTAATTGCTAAAAACTTAATGATCTCAACTGGTCGAACAATATGAGATGTGACTTGATTATCATCGGAAACGTTATTATACATTCTATTGGCTTGATTGAGTTCCGTAGTAGTTGGAAGATATTTCAACATTAATAAGCCGGCAATAAGACTAATAACAATAATAAATACGAATGTGAAACGCCAACCAATCCAATCACCAATCATCGTACCAATGGGCACACCAAAGACATTTGCCCCACTGAATCCAGTATAGACAACGCCAATCATCTTACCTCTGTTCTTAGGTATCGTTAGCATTGCTGTGAGCGCTAAGACTTTAACAATGATTAATGAAGCTGCAGCTGAAGATAATATACGTCCAATGACTAGAATCGTAAAGTTAGGCGCCACAGCGATGATTCCATTACCTACTACAAAGATGACTAAAGTCCATAATAATACAGGACGTGCAGGATATCGATTTGTTAATTTAACAAGTATAGGTCCACATATCGCAAAGGTTAATGCATAAAGTGTGACAAGTTGTCCAATTATTGCTTCTGAAACACCTAAGTCATCACTCATTAAATTCATGATACCAGCGACCATCATTTCAACCATACCTACTATAAATACACTGATGATAAATGTCGCTATCCGCATAACAGACATCATTCATACTCCTTTCATTTAATCTTTTTACATAAAAAAAACAGCTACGCACTGTTCTTCAAGTTTCGTAACTGTTCCATTATATAATATTCACTTATATTTTTCTTCCCCAATGTTTTAAAAGAGACTTTCATTATTGTTGTATTGATGTTCGATAAGTTCTTGTAGAAATGCTGAAACAACAAGTAATGCAATTGCGCCGTAAGTCACATAATTATTATGCAACAAAAAATCAATACCGAAATTCATACTAAAATAACTTTCTATTAGACTTATTAATAATCTAAGTATATTAAATAGTGCAAGTAATGTAATCATAATTCCAAGCAGCTGGGATATAACTTTCATTTAATTTGCTCCTTCGTTAAATGATTTAGTTATATAGTAAAATTTTTAAATTAAATACTACTTAGTTTAATCTTAATTTTTCCTTAAATCATAATTACCGGAATAGTTAAATGTTAAAAAGTTGTATAAGATAGATATTGAGGTGGTTTTAATGAACGGTGAAGTGCTCATTATTGAAGATGATAAAGATATTAATGAGTTGATGAAATTATCTTTAAGTACAAAAGGGATACAACATATTAAATCTGTTGATAATATTGAGGATGCAAAATATGAATTACTGAACTTCAATTTTCAAGTTATATTATTAGATTTAAATTTAAAGTCTGAAGATGGTTATCAGTTACTGAAATATATTGATTTAAATGACACAGCTGTCATAGTAGTGACTGCTAAAACAACACATTTAGATGTCTATAAAGGCTTTGAACAAGGTGCAGTTGATTATATTAAGAAACCCTTTGACCCTATGGAGTTATACTATAGAGTTTCATTACATTTAAACGATAAAGGTCAGTCGATGTATCGTTATAATGATTTAACTATTAACTTTAATAGTATGGAAGTGTGTGTAAATGAGAAACCAATCAACCTTACGAATCGCGAATATAATTTATTAACGTATCTTGTTAAAAACAAGAACCAAGTACTTACGAAAGATCAGCTATACGCTAAAGTTTGGGGATATGATACAGGTGTCGACGATAACACTTTGATGGTACATATTAGAACTTTGCGTAAGAAGATTGAAGCGGCTCCTAATTCACCTAAGATGATTAAAACTGTACGCAGCAAAGGATACATGTTCAAGGAAGATGGCAATGATCAATAAATTTACATTAAAATTTCTTAAATATATGACTATATTTGTACTTCTAAATTTCACTATCACATGTACATTAATTATCATACTGTTTTTTAAAGTATTACCAAATATTTATTGGGATATTAATGAGATTGAGCCTACTTACTTAGAGACTTATGGCATTACTCAAGAACCCAATGCTAATCTTAAATCTTTAGCCAAAAAGAGTAACGTCGATTTATACTTCGTCCGTAAAAATGGAGACATTCTCTACCCAAAATCGAAACGTAATTCAAATATAAAACCAACGCTATTAAATAACATAAATAATGCGAATTCTGTTGTATCAAAAGAAGGCACGTATCTTGTTTATATCTATAGAAATAAAATGAAACAACCTAAAATAACAAATAGCGATGAAATCAAAACATCACAACTACTTGATAGTTTATCATCTTTAGATTTCAATCATTACAACTATTCAATTTCAAACAATGAACTTCAATTTGTGAAGAATCCAGGTCAAAGAACGATATTGTGGAATGATAACTTTGGAGAAGCTTTCAATGATAGTAAGAATACATATATTTTACTTTTCATCACGTTTATTATGGCTAACGTCATTTTAGTTGCTTTAACGGCCATGTTAATTTCAAAACGTCTTACAAGACCGTTATCCTTTTACATTGACTGGATAGGTAATTTGTCGCTAGGCAAACTACACCAGCCGACGTCGAAGCGTAAACGATTTAAGAATCGTCGAACATATCCGGAACTGGACGCATCTTTGTCGAAATTGAATGAACAAATGCTGTCTGATAAGTTTTACCATAATCAAATGTCGTATTATAAATCGAAATGGATTAGTCAAATTTCACATGATTTAAAATCGCCACTTACAACAATTTATGGTTACTCTAAACTAATACAAGCAGATGAACAGTCACAATCTTATGTTCAAATTATTTCGGAGAAAGCAACGTTTATGAGTGATTTGATTGATAGCTTGAATCAAACCTTTGATATGGAAACCAATCAGATGAAGCATGATAAAGAGAACTTCCCTATTCAATCAACAGTTAATCGAATTGCTCAGATTATTGGTTACCAATCCCTAACTTGCGACTTTCATTTTGAAGATGGGTCAACATTTTATGGTAATAAATTGTATTTCGAGAGACTGCTGATCAATTTAATTAATAATAGTATTGATCATAATGAGATCAACCCTAGCATAAAGATTACTTTTTCTAAAATTGAAAATAACTTGATGATTGATTATATGGATGATGGTCGAGGTTTACCTCACGATAATATTGATGCATTATTTAAACAGTCGTATACGTCGAAAGCAAATAAAGCTCAACATGGTATCGGTTTATCTATCATAAAAGACGCTGTTAATTATCATCATGGTTCAATTACACTATTACCATCTAAGCAAGGTGTACATTTCCATATCATATTAGTGGACAAAGCAGGCTCTATAATAAATTGGACTGATGACTAAAA
>NZ_KV792267.1:0-91 GCF_001808125.1 Staphylococcus sp. HMSC14D10
CAGAGGGTCAGAGGTTCGAATCCTCTATGGCTCATACGATTATTTTAATAGCCATATGCGGAAGTAGTTCAGTGGTAGAACACCACCTTGC
>NZ_KV792267.1:1091-1252 GCF_001808125.1 Staphylococcus sp. HMSC14D10
AGAGGGTCAGAGGTTCGAATCCTCTATGGCTCACATGTATACGCGGGTGTGGCGGAATTGGCAGACGCACTAGACTTAGGATCTAGCGCCTTACGGCGTGGGGGTTCGACTCCCTTCACCCGCATACGCGGAAGTAGTTCAGTGGTAGAACACCACCTTGC
>NZ_KV792267.1:2252-2369 GCF_001808125.1 Staphylococcus sp. HMSC14D10
CAAGAGGTTATGGGTTCGACTCCTATCGGGCGCGCCATTTAAATTTTATTTATTATTTAATTACATACGGGAAGTAGCTCAGCTTGGTAGAGCACTTGGTTTGGGACCAAGGGGTCG
>NZ_KV792267.1:3369-3602 GCF_001808125.1 Staphylococcus sp. HMSC14D10
TGCCGGGGTGGCGGAACTGGCAGACGCACAGGACTTAAAATCCTGCGGTGAGAGATCACCGTACCGGTTCGATTCCGGTCCTCGGCACCATCTTAAATAAAGCGCCCGTAGCTCAACTGGATAGAGCGTTTGACTACGGATCAAGAGGTTATGGGTTCGACTCCTATCGGGCGCGTTCTCTTACGGGAAGTAGCTCAGTTTGGTAGAGCACTTGGTTTGGGACCAAGGGGTCG
>NZ_KV792267.1:3622-3716 GCF_001808125.1 Staphylococcus sp. HMSC14D10
ACCGTACCGGTTCGATTCCGGTCCTCGGCACCATATATAATTTTGCGCCCGTAGCTCAATTGGATAGAGCGTTTGACTACGGATCAAGAGGTTA
>NZ_KV792267.1:4716-4990 GCF_001808125.1 Staphylococcus sp. HMSC14D10
AGGTCAGCGGTTCGATCCCGCTAGTCTCCACCATATTAAATTTACAAACTAGATAACGGCGGTGTAGCTCAGCTGGCTAGAGCGTACGGTTCATACCCGTGAGGTCGGGGGTTCGATCCCCTCCACCGCCACTACTTATTAGTTGTAGAATTATAATTTGGACCTTTAGCTCAGTTGGTTAGAGCTAACGGCTCATAACCGTTCGGTCGCAGGTTCGAGTCCTGCAAGGTCCATATAATTTTGGAGGAATACCCAAGTCCGGCTGAAGGGATCG
>NZ_KV792267.1:5010-5102 GCF_001808125.1 Staphylococcus sp. HMSC14D10
CAAGGGGTCGCAGGTTCGAATCCTGTCTTCCCGATAGGAACTTTAATTATATAAAAAATATGGGGGCTTAGCTCAGCTGGGAGAGCGCCTGC
>NZ_KV792268.1:0-1487 GCF_001808125.1 Staphylococcus sp. HMSC14D10
TTGATGTACGTCTCATCAATACGCCATTTGTAATTAGCTTTTTTATGCTTTTTCTTCCAAATTCGATATAAAATTGGTGCATATTCTTGAACCCAACGGTAGACCGTTGAATGATGAACGTTTACACCACGTTCCCTTAATATTTCAGATATATCACGATAACTCAATGCATATCTTAGATAGTAGCCAACGGCTACAGTGATAACATCCTTGTTAAATTGTTTATATCTGAAATAGTTCATACAGAAGACTCCTTTTTGTTAAAATTATATTATAAATTCAACTTTGCAACAGAACCAGTTAAATTATTAAATCAAAAATGGGATGAAATTAAAAAATCTAATTTAAAAAGTTTCTGATAAAGCAAATAGGGAATAACTAAATATAATAAGATATAGGAGTGATTTGGTTATGAGTAAAACAGCAATAGTCACAGGTTCAGCAGGCGGATTAGGAAAAGGTATTGCAGAACGATTGGCCAATGATGGATTTAATATAGTATTACAAGATATTAATGAAGAACTTCTATTAGAAACTGAGAAAGAATTCAAAGAAAAAGGATATAAAGTATCTGCTTTTAGAAGCGATGTTTCTAAGAAAAAAGAGCAAGAAGAGTTAGTTAAATTTGCAGAAACAGAATTTGGCCAATTGGATGTTATGGTAAATAATGCAGGGGTAGATGCAGTTAGTCCAATTTTAAAAATTGATGAAGATGAATTGAATAAATTGTTTAATATTAATGTGTTTGGAACATTATTTGGTATTCAAGCAGCTGCTAATCAATTTATCAAACAGAACAGTAAAGGTAAGATTATAAATGCTTGTAGTATAGCAGGACATGAATCTTACGAAGTACTTGGTACTTATTCAGCAACAAAACATTCAGTTCGTTCATTTACGCAGACAGCAGCAAAAGAGTTAGCAGATAAAGGAATTACAGTGAATGCTTATTGTCCAGGTGTTGCTAAAACTAAAATGTGGGATCGCATCGATGAAGAAATGGTTAAATTGGATGATAATCTTAAAAAAGGTGACGCATTTAAAGAATTTTCTTCAGCAATTAAACTTGGAAGATATCAAGAACCTACTGATGTTGCCAATTTAGTTTCATTCCTTGCATCAAGTGATTCTGACTATATCACTGGACAATCTATTTTAACTGATGGTGGATTAGTTTATAGATAAGAAAATATAATTAATATTAATAGCTTAAAAATTATTTTGAGGCAAGTTGCTATAAGCATCTTGCCTTTATTTATTAGAAGGAGCATTTCGGAAAATGAGATTATAAAATATGCAATAAATATTGTAAAATTTCATTAAGTTATTTATGATAAATACAAATTAAAATGTTATTTTTTATTTTGTAATGAAGGGATTAATAATAATGAAACATATGCATTTATCCGTTTTAGCTTATAGTACAGGTTTACATCCTGCCTCTTGGAGACTCCCACATTCATATGTTGAAGAAGTTGGAGATATTG
>NZ_KV792269.1:0-194 GCF_001808125.1 Staphylococcus sp. HMSC14D10
GCTGATCAACCGCCCCTCAAGGTAATCGAGCGCAGTGAACAGGGTGACGGTGCCGTGACGAATATAATCGTGCGATTGCGTGCGGATATGACCGATGCCCAAAGGCAGTCCCGGCTGGGTACGTTCTAAAGCCTGAACCTGGCTTTTTTCATCGCAGCAGAGCACCAGTGCCTTGTCTGGCGGGTCCAGATACA
>NZ_KV792269.1:1194-2371 GCF_001808125.1 Staphylococcus sp. HMSC14D10
GCTAGTGTACCGTCTCAAAATTAACTTCTCTCATGCCTGCGTGGTCATTGCCGCGCGGGCTCGCTGTATTTTGTTCAAAATATCTTCTCCCTTAGCGTTCCAAACGTAGCGAGTCGGCTGGGCATTTCGCAGTGCCAGAAATGTGGTGATTGAGCTTTCCAATTCGCGAATCGAGCTGAAACTACCGTCGCGCAGGTATACCGTGATGTCACGAAAGAAGCGCTCAACCATGTTCATCCACGAACTTGAGGTCGGGGTGAAATGCATATGGAAGCGCTTGTGCTTTTCGAGCCAGGCCTTCACTTTCGGATGTTTGTGCGTGGCGTAGTTGTCGACGATCAGGTGCAATTGAAGGTGCTTGGGCGTTTCCCTATTGATTTTCTTTAGGAAGTCCAGCCACTCCTGATGCCGGTGTTGGCGCTCGATAGAACTGATCAACTTCCCCTCAAGGTAATCGAGCGCAGTGAACAGGGTCACGGTGCCATGGCGAATGTAATCGTGCGATTGCGTGCGGATATGGCCGATGCCCAGAGGCAGTCCCGGCTGGGTACGCTCCAAGGCCTGAACCTGACTTTTTTCATCGCAGCACAGCACCAGTGCCTTGTCTGGCGGGTCCAGATACAACCCGATGACGTCCCAGAATTTCTCTTCGAAGTTGGGATCGTTGGACAGCTTGAACGTACGAGTCAGGTGCGGCTTTATGTCATTGGCAGCCCATATACGCTGGACGCTGGCCGGAGAAATACCCGCGACTTGCGCCATGCTTCGGCAGCTCCAGCGAGGCTGGCCAATACGAGGTTGAACCACTTTTTCAAGCACTCGAGCCATAGCGTCTGGCGGCAAGAATGACTTACGTCCGCGGCCAGGCTTATCGATCAAACCGTCTAGTCCCTGTTCTTGAAAACGCTTGCACCAAAGAGTGACTGAGCGAAGAGAGAATCCAACCAGGCGGGCTATTTCAACCCTTGAACAACCTTGAGCAGCTAACAGGATGACCCTCGCGCGGCGACCGTCACGCTGACTGATGGTGGCTGATCGTGTGCGACGGCTCAGTTCGGCGCTTTCTTCAGGACTCAGGACGATATCTTGGGCGCTCATTTCTTCGCCTCCAACGGTGTAATCAACGAGCAAGCATAGACGATTTTACAGAGCATTTATTTTTGAGACAGTACACTAG
>NZ_KV792270.1:0-37803 GCF_001808125.1 Staphylococcus sp. HMSC14D10
CAGGTGTGACCTCCTTGCCATTGTCACCAGACAATAACTTACTCAATTAATTATAATGTCGATTGTTTTAATTTTCAATAGTTAATTTTACACTTTGTTAAAAATATCTTTACAAGTATTTTACAAAATTAAGTTTCGTTTTTGACGACTTTTATATCATACACCATTCAAAAAGCAAAGTCAACTAATTTTTGAAACTTTTTATTTAACAAGTTTATTATTTGTCGTTTCGCTTCTTTTGAACACTTTTACTATGTTAGCACATCTCAACCATATTGACTACACTTTTTTTATATTGTTTTACAATAACTTCTCTACTCTTTTTTACTTTTGTAACTTCCCCTTGATAATAACCCTTTATCACACCATTATATTTAATCCTTTAGTTTTATATAAATTGAAAACTAATTGTTCCTTTTGTCTCTTTTATTAACAATAACTGTCTCAAAATAAAAAAGAGATTGAGATATATTAGGTTAACATTTGAATAAACCTAAACTTTATCTCAATCTCTAATATTTAATTTAATCTATTTTTGTCTCATATAAGGGAATAATAATACGTCTCTAATAGATGGAGAGTCAGTTAACAACATAACTAAGCGATCGATACCGATACCTAAACCACCTGTTGGAGGCATGCCATATTCTAAAGCTTCAATATAATCTTCATCCATTTCATGCGCTTCATCATTACCTTGTGCTTTTTCAACAAGTTGTGCTTCGAAACGTTCACGTTGATCAATTGGATCATTTAATTCAGTGAATGCATTCGCATGTTCTCTACCTACGATAAACAACTCGAAACGGTCTGTAAATCTTGGATCTTCCGGATTTTTCTTCGCTAAAGGTGAGATTTCAATTGGATGTCCATAAATAAATGTCGGTTGAATTAACGTTTCTTCAACTTTTTGTTCAAAGAATTCATTTAAGATATGACCATATTTCATATTATCAGTAATTTCTATATTATGTTCTTTAGCTGCTGCGATTGCTTCTTCATCAGATTTAATTTGATAGAAGTCTACACCTGTAGCTTCTTTCACTGCATCTACAATATGAAGGCGTGTCCATGCAGACTCTAGGTCAATTTCCTCTTCATTGTATTGAACTTTTGCAGAACCAAATACTTCTTGAGCGATATGTCTTACCATAGATTCAGTTAAATCCATGATATCGTGGTAATCAGCGTATGCTTCATATAATTCAATCATAGTAAATTCTGGATTATGTCGTGTTGATACGCCTTCGTTACGGAATACTCGTCCAATTTCATAGACTTTTTCAAGGCCACCAACAATTAAACGTTTTAAATGTAATTCAATTGCTATACGCATATAAAGTGTAGCGTCTAGTGCATTATGGTGCGTAACAAATGGTCGTGCTGCTGCACCACCTGCAATTTGATGCATCATTGGTGTTTCAACTTCTAAGAAACCTTGTTTATTTAAGTAATTACGCATTTCTTGAATAATTTTACTACGGTTAATGAATGTTTGAGTACTATCTTGATTTGTAATCAAGTCTAAATAACGTTGACGATAACGTTGTTCAATATCTTGTAAACCATGGAACTTATCAGGTAAAGGTCTAAGCGCTTTAGATAATAAAGTGAATGTCTTAGCTTTTACTGATAGCTCTCCAGTATTTGTTTTGAACATTACACCTTCAATACCAACAATATCGCCTAGGTCTGCACCTTTCCATAAATTGTCGAAATCTTCTTCGCCAATTTGGTCCTTACGCACGTAAATTTGAATTTGACCAGTCAAATCTTGGACATGTGCGAAACCAGCTTTACCTTTACCACGTTTAGTCATCAAACGGCCGGCAATCGACACATGACTTTCATCTTCTTTATCATGTAATTCTTCTTTTGAGAATTCATCCCATTGTGATTTTAGTTCACTAGCAGTAGCTGAGCGCTCAAAACGTTTTCCAAATGGGTCGATTCCTAAATCAATTAATTCTTGTAGTTTTTGACGACGGACCTGCATTTGGTCATTCATTTCTTCTGACATAACTTTCTCTCCTTTAAATTTCATTTTAATGAAAATCATTCCATGGATTATTTCTAAATTGCTTATAGGATATCATATTACTAATATGGTGTTACTTAATTGTATTGTTTTACAAAATTGACATTACCTGTATCACTTTCAAAGTATGATCATCACTATTTTCGCATTTCTATAATATTAATTAAATGTATAATTAATACTTCTTAACCTTTATATTTCTTCACTGTGTCATCTGGTATGACTAAATCAGAGATACGAGTATTTGAACGAGGTTCTATTTGTGTTGATGCAATATCATTTAATGGTATTAATACAAAAGCACGTTCACCCATTCGAGGGTGGGGAACTTCAAGGTCATCTTCTTCTATAACCTTATTTCCATATAACAAAATATCGACATCTAATGTCCTTGGACCCCAACGAATGTCTCTAACTCGATGTAATCGTTGTTCAGTTTCTAAGCAATATTTAAGAAGTTCTTTGGGCTCCAATTCTGTTTCAATTTCTAAACACAAATTTAAAAAATTGGGCTGCTCAGTATACCCCACTGGTGCAGTTTCATATATTGGAGAGATCTTAGTCACGGAAATACCTTCAATACTATCAATTATTTTTATAGCATCTTGTAATTGCTGTTCCCTATCACCAATATTGCTTCCTAAACCTAAATACGATTGTACCATTTAACGATTCTCCCTCACTATCTCTATACCTACGCCATCATAGTGACCAGGAATAGGTGGATTTTCTTTAGTGATTCTGACTTTCGTTTCCATTACACGATTATAGTGTGAATTTATACGTTTTGCAATACGTTCAGCTAGATGTTCGATTAAATTACATGGTGGACCTTCAACGATTTCTTTAACATCTTCAAACACTTCTCCGTAATGCACAGTATCTATCACATTATCAGATTGTCCCGCTTCTTCTAAATTCACTTTCAACGTAACATCTACTACAAAGATTTGACCTATCTCATTTTCAGCAGGTAAGGCACCATGGTATGCGTAAAATCTCATACCATTAAGAAAGATTGTGTCGTTCATCTTCATTCTCCTTTAAGAAATCCATACTTTGACCTAATCTAGCGTTTAATTGCACATTATGTACACGCACAGCTTTGACGCCTTTCATTATACCATAAGCTGTTGTAGCAGCTGTCGCCTCATCACGTTCTAACGCTTTAGTTTCTGTACCAATTATTTCTTTAATAAAACGTTTTCGACTCGTTGCTAATAAAACAGGATACTCAGTTGCTACAAGTTCATCTAAACGTGCCATTACTTCATTTTCTTCATCACGTGTTTTGGCAAAGCCAATCCCAGGATCTAGCCATATTTTATGTTTTGGAATTCCGGCCATTTCTGCTTTGTTCGCTTGAGTAATAAGTGATAATAGCATTTCTTCAACAACTGGTTGTTCGCGATGTCCGTTACCATTATGCATTAATACAACTTCAGCATCGTAAGCAGCCACAACATCAAGTATTTTAGGATCATATAACCCTGCCCATTGATCATTGATCATCGTTGCACCTAATTTTAAGCACGCTTCCGCTACTTCACTGCGATATGTATCTATTGAAAGTTGAATATTAAATTTTGCAAGTTCTTTCACTACAGGAACTACACGCTCAATCTCTTCTTCCGTTGAAATTTCTGTGAATCCTGGTCGTGTAGAAATACCGCCGACATCAATGATATCTACACCTTCTTCTATCATCTCTTTAGCACGTTTGACCGCTTTATCCACTGAATTATACTTACCACCGTCAGAGAATGAATCTGGTGTCACATTCAATATTCCCATAATTTTTGTTTTAGTCATTCTTGTCACGTCACCCTTCGTTCTTTTAGAAAATGATATGTAGAAAAATATCTACTTTTGCTCAATAGTCACATATTAATGATACACTCATTTTCTAAACATTTCAGTTTTTATAATCGCCAAAAAACATGCAAAGTATTTAATAATTTAAAACAAAGTATTCATCTCTTCAAAAAGAAAACGCTAGCGAAGCAAAATTAAGCTTCACTAGCGTATAAATATTGTTTAAAAAATTAATCTTCGAATGAATATAAAGGTGTTGATAAGTAACGTTCACCATTACTTGGCAATACTGTTACAACTGTTTTACCTTTACCTAATTCTTTAGCTTTTTGAATTGCAGCATGAATTGCAGCACCAGAAGAAATACCTGCTAGGATACCTTCTTCTTTAGCAACGCGACGAGATGTTTCCATAGCTGTATCATTGTCTACTTTGATGATACTATCATAAATATTTGTATCTAAAGTATCCGGTACGAATCCTGCACCTAAACCCTGCAATTTATGTGGTCCTGGCTCACCACCACTTAATACTGGTGATGCTTCAGGCTCTATAGCAACGATTTCAACATTAGGATATTTTTCTTTTAAGACTTTACCTACACCAGATAAAGTACCACCTGTACCTACACCTGCTAAGAAAGCGTCGATTTGTTTACCTTCAAATTGTTCTACTAATTCTGGGCCTGTAGTTAACGCATGAATTTCAGGGTTTGCTGGGTTTTCGAATTGTTGTGGTTCAAAGTAACCATGCTCTTCTTTTAATTCTTTTGCTTTTTTAATAGCGCCTTTCATAGCTTCTGAACCTGGTGTTAAAACTAATTCTGCACCATAAGCTTTTAATAAGTTACGACGCTCAGAACTCATTGTTTCAGGCATTGTAAATACTGCTTTATAACCTTTAGCTGCACATACGAAAGCTAAACCGATACCTGTGTTACCACTTGTTGGTTCTACAATCGTATCACCTGGTTTAATTTTCCCTTCTTTTTCAGCTTTTTCGATCATAGCTAATGCGATACGGTCTTTTACTGAACCACCTGGATTTTGGTATTCTAGTTTTACGTAAACATCTGCTGCATCTTCATCTACAACGTTTCTTAATTTTACTACCGGTGTATTGCCAATAATTTGAGTAATGTTATCTACTGGTTTTTGTGCCATTGAAAAAACGCTCCTTTTAACTTTCATATTTAAAACTTAGTTTTTTTATCGGATATAACTATATTCTATCAGAATTTTCTAAAAAGAAAAAGCTAATTCTCTCATTTTAGAATTGAAGTTACATTTTACTTTTACATTATTTTAGTTTCCCTATAAAAAAGGCAATAAACACATGATGGTTTATCGCCTTTTTTATATTTTTAATTATGCATTCATTGAAGCTAATAGGTCTTCAAGTTCAGCTTCTGAATAATTATATTTATTACCACAGAAGTGACAAATAGCTTCCGCGCCATGGTCCTCTTTAATCATATCTTGGATTTCAGCTTCTCCTAAACCTTTAATTGCATTTAGAAACTTCTCATGACTACAGTTACATTCAAACTGAGCTTGCATAGTTTCTAAGATTTGAACGTTATCTTCACCAAGTATTTCTTTTAAAATACCTTCTGGCGTTAATCCTTGTTCAATTAATTTAGAAACGGGTTGCATATTATTTATAGCATTTTCTAATTTTGTTACAGTTTCATCTTTAGCGCCTGGCATTACTTGAATAATAAATCCTCCAGCAGCTTTAATAGAATTGTCAGGATTTACTAACACACCCAAACCAACTGATGAAGGTGTTTGTTCACTTGTCGCAAAATAGTATGTGAAGTCTTCTCCTAATTCACCTGATACAATCGGACTTGCACCTGAGAAATAGTCTTTCATACCAACGTCTTTCACTACTTGGATGGACCCGTCTGTACCAACTGCTCGTCTAACATCTAATTTACCTTGTTCATTTAATGGAAAATGCGTTTGTGGCTTATCCACATAGGCACGTACATTACCTTCAGCATCTGCATCTGCAATGATTCTTCCAATAGGGCCTTTACCATCAACTGTTACTGTTAATTTTTGTTCACCTTTAAGCATCGAACCCATTAATAAAGTTGCTGTCATTGTTCTGCCCATAGCAGCTGAAGCTGTTGGCCAAGTGTAATGACGTGTTTGTGCTTCTTGCACTGATTCAGTTGTTAGCGTAGCGTACGCACGTATTTCTCCTTCGTAAGCTAATGATTTTACAATATAATCATGTGTCATCCTTATAAACTCCTTTAGTACATTTATTTTTATATTGATATTATTTATGCTTTAATCTTTCAATTATTTCTACATTTTCCCTTTAAGGATACTTATTCTACACTTGTTTAATAAGAATATGAAGTAACTTGCTTTCAACTCTAATGTTGTCTCTTTCACGATCACTACATATTAAAAAATCTCCTTTGACTAAGGGGCATTGCCTTACTCAAAGGAGATAATAATCCAGTTTAAACTTATCTATTGCTAGGGTTGTTTGGATCGTTTGGATTATATGGCTTATCGATATTTGGAGATTGTTCATGACCTGTGTCTTCTTCATTATTTGAATGTCCACGATGTTGATCATTATCTTCTTTACGATCTTCTCGCATGTCTTCTTTACCTTCTTCTAGTTGTTCTTCGCGAATATCATCGTAAGATTTACCATATTTACCTTCGCTATAGTCAGAATCTTCATCTTTAACAACACGAGCAGCATCATAATCTACTTCAGGTAATACACCATCATAGAATAATGAACGGATTTGTTCAGCTACTAATGTTTCTTCTGTTAACAATGTTTTAGCGATAAGTTTAAGTTCTTTTTCATGGTCTAATAAGATTTGTTTACAACGTTCATATTGTTCTTTAATAATACGTTGAACTTCTTTATCAATTTCATAAGCGATTTGACCAGAATAGTTAGGTTCACCTTGCATATCTTTACCTAAGAATACTTGTCCACCGCCGCTAGATGAGAATTGTAATGGTCCAAGTTTTTTACTCATACCATACTCAGTAACCATAGAACGTGCAATTTGAGTTGCTCTTTCGAAGTCATTTGATGCACCAGTTGATACTTCATGGAAATTGATATCTTCGGATACACGACCACCTAATAAACCACAAATTTTATCTAATAATTCAGGTTCTGTCATTAAGAAACGATCTTGTTTAGGTAACATCATTGCGTAACCACCAGCTTGTCCACGTGGAACAATTGTTACTTTATGAACAACTTCTGCTTCATCAAGTACCATACCGATAACTGTATGACCCGCTTCATGATGAGCCACAATATTACGTTCTTTATCTGAAATGACACGTGATTTTTTAGCTGGACCAGCAATAACACGGTCTGTAGCTTCTTCAATATCACGCATGTCAATTTTGTTTTTACCTTCACGTGCAGCAATTAAAGATGCTTCATTTAATAAATTCTCTAAATCTGCCCCTGAGAAACCAGGTGTTCTTTGTGAAATAGCTTTTAAGTCAACAGTTTCATCAAGTGGTTTGTTTTTAGAGTGTACGTGAAGAATAGCCTCACGACCTTTAACATCTGGACGGCCAACTTGAATTTGTCTATCGAAACGACCAGGGCGTAGTAATGCTGGGTCTAAGATATCAGGACGGTTAGTTGCAGCAATCATGATAATACCTTCGTTTTCACCGAAACCATCCATTTCAACTAGTAATTGGTTAAGCGTTTGTTCACGTTCATCGTGACCGCCACCAACCCCTGCACCACGTTGACGTCCTACTGCATCAATTTCATCGATAAAGATAATACATGGTGCATTCTTTTTCGCATTTTCGAATAAGTCACGCACACGGCTTGCACCGACACCAACGAACATCTCAACAAAGTCTGAACCACTGATTGAGAAGAAAGGTGCACCTGCTTCACCAGCTACGGCACGTGCTAATAATGTTTTACCTGTACCAGGAGGGCCTACAAGTAATACACCTTTAGGTATTCTTGAACCCATTTGTTTGAATTTCTTATTATCTTTTAAGAAATCTACTATTTCAATTAATTCTTGTTTTTCTTCATCTGCACCAGCGACATCCGAGAATCGTACACGACGTTTTTGATTATCGTACATTTTAGCTTTGGATTTACCAAAGTTCATCATACGACCACCACCGCCGCCACCTTGTGCTTGGCTAAGGAAGAAAATGAATAGGAAAGCAATAATTAATACAGGAATTAATGTTGTCAACATACTTACGAAGACACTTTGTTTCTCTTCTTCTTTAACTTTAAAATCTAGTCCTTTTTGGCTTTTTGCTTCATTTGTAATTTTTTGTAAGTCTTTTTCGTTATTGTATAAAATCGTTGAAGAGTAATCTTCATCATTTTTTGTTTTACCACTTACCAAGTACACATTTTGCTCAGGTTGGATTTCTAAGGTCTTTAAATCACCTTTATCCAATTTCTCTACAAACTGTGAATAGGAAAGTTGTTTCGGTGTATTGCCATTACCATTTATGTAAGAAAATACGCCGAATATAATAACGCCAATAATTGCGATAACAAGCACATTGCGAAAAGCTTTTTGCATGCGTCATTTCCTCCTATTTCTATAATAAAGCTAACAAAAATTGTAACACAAAACTTCTCTTAAAGGCTAGCATTTCAACTTTTGTAATACTTTTCAAAATCCTTGTGTTATCAAACTTTTTAAAACTTAAGTTCTCTAAAAAACAATAAGTTTTTAAAATGTGTTTAAGCATATAAAATGAGTCTACACTAATTCATTTATTAAGTATAGTTATTATATCTTAAACACGATTTAATTATATTAACATCTAAATGAATTTCACTTATTTGTTATAAATTTCTGGTTTTAATGTGCCGATATACGGTAAATTTCGATAATGTTCAGCGTAATCCAATCCATAACCTACAACAAATTCATCAGGAATTTTCTTACCAACATATTTAGCTTCAATATCAGCTTTACGACGATTTGGTTTATCCAGTAATGTAACAATTTCAAGTGAATTAACTTTACGTGATTGCAATAACTCAGTAATTGATTTCAATGTTGTACCTGTTTCTAAAATATCTTCAATGATTAGGACGTCTTTATTTTCAATAGATGAACCTAAATCTTTTAAGATTTGAACTTCACCAGTTGATTCAGTTCCGCCATGATAGCTTGAAACATCCATAAAATCAATTGCTAAATGTGTGTCGATGCGTTTAATTAGGTCTACCATAAACATAACAGAACCTTTTAGAATACCCACACATACAAGTGGTTTATCTTTATAATCTTTAGTTAATTGTTCTCCTAAATCTTTACAAATATTTTGTATATCTTCTTCAGTTAACAATATTTCTTTTAAGTCGTCTTTCATTCGTTATTCATCTCCAATTTTTTTGATTTCTATATGTTGATTATATGCTTTAGCAATATATAAATTACCTACAGCAATAATTTGATGGTATTGATCTTCAATTAATGGCATTTGCATGCGCACATCATTTGGAATTTTGTGATCTATAAACAAACGACTCACTTTTTTATGACCTTTTTGTCCATTTAGTTCGACTTTATCTCCATTGTGACGAGTTCGTATCAATAATGGTAATTGTTGTTTAGGAATCGTCGGATGTATAACAATGAGATAATGTCCGAAACGATATGTATCTGCATCATTCACGATTTGATTATCTAATAATGATGGCTCATTTTTCGCCAATATAATAAATTTATCATATGCTATTTGAATTATCCATTTTTCAGTGAGGGATATCTCAAATTGTGCGATTTGATTACTAATCTGATCAAACCATTCATGATATTGTTTCTCTGAAAATGCCTTATTCAACTGAAGTTGTTCGAAGAGCTGATCTAACAATATCATTTTAGTTATATCATCAAGTTGATTAAATACATTTCGTGAAAATTGTATTTGAGTTCCATTTTTATTAATTAGACAATCATTCTCTATAAAGGATTGGGCTTTTTTTCGATTCTCCTGTAATTGAATATCATGCCAATGTTTCAATTTTAGTAAATGCGTGCTATCAAGATCTGCATTTTGATTAATCGCTGGTAATAGTCGATTGCGAATGTCATTTCTAACATATTTATTGTCACTGTTTGAGCTATCTTCATAATAAGGAACTTGATATTTGTGCTGATAGTCGCGTATGTCTTCTTTTGAAACTTCAAGTAATGGGCGACATATTGTGTAATGATTACGAATTGATTGAACATCTATCCCTAGAGTACTTCGTGTAGAACGTCCAGTAAATAGTCTATAGAAGATTGTTTCTAGTTGGTCATCTAAATGATGTGCTGTAAGTAATACATCTGCATCTAACCTTTTCATCATTTCGTCAAACCACTCATAACGCAATTGTCGAGCATCAGCTTGTATACTCTTCCCTTGCGCTACTATATCCGTTAAATTCAAACGCTTTACATAGCAAGGTATCTCATATTGTTTACAAAATGCTTCTATAAACGCTTCTTCCTTATGTGATGCCTCTCGTAAGCCGTGATTAACATGAAGACAGGTCAATTGTTTATAAGTACGAGATGATTGTGAAAGTAAATTGTGTAAGAGTGACATACTATCTATACCTGTCGAAACAGCAATCACAACATGATCAGTATTGCTCCATAGTGACGTATTAACTTTCAACACAAAGACCTCCTTAATAACATGAATATACCTTATTGCAATATTACAATGTAGTCATCAAAAAAAGAGTGGAACTAAAATTCATTGTTGAATTTTAAGTTCCACCCCGCAAAAATAACATATCTTACATAAAATAAAGAGCAATTCGATAGGACGACAATTGTTTATCTTACGGTGAATGTTACCTTTGCTATTACCAATTGTTATATAAATAATATATTATAAATTAGCGTCTTGAACCTTTACCACCACGTCTTGATTCAGTTTGTCGTTTAATAGATGTTAATTTATCTTCACTATCTTTTAAGAAATTGCTTAATTTCTTTTCAAAATCTTCACCTTTTTGTTGTGGTGGTCTATTGTGATTTGATTTATGTTGTGGTCTACGAGGACGATCTTTTGCTTTTTTTATTGAAAGGCTAATTTTACCGTCATCTGCAATAGATAAGACTTTAACTTCAACTTCGTCTCCAACTGATAGGTGATCTTCAACATTCTCAACATAGTTATCAGCCACTTCACTGATATGAACTAAGCCACTTTTCCCTTCAGGTAACTCTACGAATGCACCAAATTTTTTGATACCAGTAACTTTACCTTTTAGCTTGTTTCCTACTTCGATTGACATATTCTAAATAAATCCTCCCGATTTTGATTCGATTTTAACCTTATTATATTCCTGTTTTAATATTTTCACAATGCTATAAAACCAGATAATTCATTCTTATTTAAGAAAAACGATTATCCTTAATGTTATCAGTTGTCATTAGAGGATTTAGACTTAGAATCATCATTATTAGGCAATTTAAAAATAACTTCACCTTTATTGCTCAGGTAATAATCGTCTCTTGCTACTTTCTCTATGTAGTCTTTATTATTTAAATTACTAAGTTCTTCTTTTAATGCGATTTCCTCGTCTTGCTTTTTCTGAAACTGTTCCTCTTTATGTTTACGCTCAACTGCTGCTTTATCATTGCTTTGTTTTTGGACGACAAGCATGATGGATAGAATAATTATGATTGCTAATAATATCCCACCGAATACAGTTACTCTTCGTCTAACAACGCGCATTTTCTTTTGTTGTCGTTGCTTCTTTCGATTCTTTTCGGAGGTATACTGATTCCCTATTTCTTCTACCTTTTTACTCATTGCTTGTCACCTCCTTCAGTCTATTCTTCTTCAAATTGGTTCTGATTAATACGTTCTTCTTTAATTAAATCGTACATACCTTTAGCGTTTTCTTTAGAAGCATGTTCACTTAAACCAGTTACTTTAACTGTAACAAGCTTTTGTCCGAAACGAATAACTAATTCATCTTCTACCTTAACATCTGTTCCAGCTTTAGCTACATTTCCATTAACGGTAATACGTCCTTGATCACTTATCTCTTTCGCTAAAGTACGACGTTTAACAAGTCGCGATACTTTTAAATATTTATCTAATCTCATGAATCTTTCTCCCCTTGTTGCAAAAAGTTTCTAAGGGTTTCTTCATCAAAATCCTTATTTTTGGTTTTATCATACAATGCCATGAAGTGGTCTGCAAATACTTTCTCAAATTTAACTCGTGGTGCTTTACCTTCTTTACTTTTAGCTGTCTGCCAAATGTCATTTAATTCTTCTATCGATGCCGCTTTTTCATCACCAAAAATATGTGGATGACGACGAATCATCTTAGCACTTAAGCTTTCAATGATTTCTTGAATGTCCATATAGCCTTCTTTTTTGCCAATACTTGCATGTAAGAGAACTTGAAGTAAGATATCTCCTAATTCTTCTATCATGTGCCAATCATCTTCATTATCAATTGCTTCGAATAATTCAAAGCTTTCTTCCAATAGATAGCGTTTGAGGGAGGCATGAGTTTGAACACGATCCCATGGGCAACCAGTTTCATCATCGACTAAGCGATTTATAATCTCTACTGCATAATCAAAGTTTCGATATAATACTTCATCATTTGTCACTTTAGGAACGTAGACACTTGTTAAATTATTAAATGCGTCTTCGTGATGGTCAAGTTCAAATAAAGGTACCTCTAGTACAGAGGCGCCAGTGCTATGTGCGCCAGTCACTACTTTGACTGGAAAATCATCTGGATAATGTTCCATCAAAGTGATTTTAATATCTGCTGCAACCATAGCACTATATACCTGAGTAATAAGTGTATGTGTACGCACATTTAATAACTGTTCGGTTAATGCCGTACCATCTAACAAAGTGAAACCATCGTTTGGATCTTGGTTAATCGCTGCGAAAATATCATCTATAAAACTTTTACCACCTAGCATTTTAACATTCACGTCTTGATGATGGTCATTGTAGTCTAACAACTTAGCCGTCGTTGTTTCAGCTACACGTGGATGTCCAGGTACGGCATAGACAACATCTTGTGCTTGCGCTTTTTCAATTAATACATCAATAATTTGTTGATACACAGAATCGAAATCTTCATTCTTTTCATAAATAGTATCAAAACTTTCGAATTTAAGCTCATCTTGTAATTGATTAATTACAGGATGGTCTAGTGTCCTAGTATAAACAAGCGGTTGTTGTATTAAAAAACGATAGATACCAAGTGGCAACTCATCTAAACCGTAGTTTCCTAAACCAACAATTGTAATTGTATGTGTCATTAATGTCGTCCTTTCTTTATATGATAAAGCTTTTCGCCAAATGGCAAATGTTTTAATTCTCTATAACCTAAGATGTTCATATATATAACTAATATTAATAATACGGCAATGCCTATGATTGCCACAACAACTAACTCTATAAGTCCACCTATACGTCCCGCTTGAGGTAATACCTGCATACTAATTTGAATGATTATCGTCATGATGACAAGCGCAGTAAACATTTTCAAAATGAATGGTTTCATTTGACTAAAGTGATACTGCTTAAGCACTTCTTTATGCAGTATAATTACAAAACAAATAAGGGACAAAACAGTGCTAATACTAGCGCCAGCAATACCATAATGATGAATCAATAGGGCGTTAAGTATCCCTTTCACTACTAAGCCAATAGTTACACCAATCAATATTGGACGAATGCAATTGAGTACTTGTAATAATGCAATATCCATCATTATAAGCGATACACAGATAACCGTTAACATATAGGATCCAAGTGTAAAACCTAAACTATTGGTCTTAAAGAAGACTGCATTCATCATAGGTAATAAATTAATTAATCCTATACCAGCTGCTGAACTAATTAATATAGTGATTTTAAGCGATGCATTAGCGTAACGATTCATTTTAATTTGATTTCGTTGTTCGATTGCTTCAGTTAAAAGTGGGATTAACACAAAACTAAAAGTTGTCGTAACAATTAAACCCATTTGTATAAATGAAGCTCCACGATCATAAATTCCTTTTTGCATGATTGCTTCTTTAAAATGTAGGCCGTGTGATTGTAGTGTATGAACAATTGTAAAGCTATCTATAAATTGCCATAATATGACCAATAATTGGCTCAATGCAAATACAAGTGTAGCCATAAGTAAGTCTTTCCAAGGTATATTTGCTGATAAATTCTGCATCTTAAAAGAGAAAGGTTTCATAACTATTAAAAAGAGACTTGAACCTAAAAAACCAAGTGCAGAAGCTAAAATAGCAATCGTTCCTGCTTGATATATTGACCAATCTTTACTCATAAATAAACCAATGGCTACAATGATGAGACCAACACGAATGATTTGTTCAATAACCTGGGAAATAGCGGGTATATTCATACGTCTTTGACTTTGGTAATAACCACGACACACACCTAATATACCAATAAATAAATAACTCAAACTTGCCATTCGTATCATAGGTGCAAGTCTTGAATCTCCCATCAATATAGCCACTGGGTGCGCTAATAATAAGAGCATTAAAAATATTACTATGCCTAACGTTTGAAATCGTATTAGCACTTTTGAAAACGAAGACGATTGTCCATTAATACCCAGCGTTTGCGTTACCGCACTTGGAATAGCATTCATAGATAAAATCATCCCTAGCGCCACAATTGGATATATTTGTTGATAAGCATACAACCCAGTATCTCCGAGAACATTTTGGTAAGGCACTCTGTAAATTGCACTTAAAATTTTAACTATGATGAGTGCAAGGGTTAGAATCACAACGCCATTGAACGCTGTGTGGTTAGAGGGTTCAATGTATTTGAGCTCGTTTGAACTCTTAGATGATAACAATTGTGTAGATTTAGATTCTGATATGCTTTTAGTTTTCATCTTCAATAACCATACTTCCTTCAAGACATCTCACAAGGAATTTCAAGTTATCTAACCATTGCTTAGACTTGGTAAGTGTTACATGCATGCGATTTTCTTTAACACCTAGTTTCATTGCACGTCCTAAAGGTTGTGTTTGTTTAAACAGTTCTTCACCGTTCATTTGTCCTGTTGCTTTCGCTGATAATGACACTTCAATTTGCTTACCTTTATCTTTAATTAAAGTTACCCCTGCATGTAGCGCATGTATTTTAATTTCAACCATTTCAAGTAAACGTTCAACTTCAACTGGATAATCATTGAATCGATCTATCAATTCATCTTTAATATCAAATAATTGTTCTTCTGTTTCGACTTTACGTAGTTTTTTATAAATTTCAATTTTTGCTTGCTCATTTTGAATGTATTCTGCAGGTAAATAGGCATCTAAGTTGAGTTCCATTTCTACTTCTGGTGCATCTGGTTCTTCTTCTTTAATACCACGTTTTTCATTAACCGCTTCTTCTAACATTTGTGAATACAAGTCAAAGCCAACCGAATCAATAAAGCCGTGTTGTTGTTTACCTAGTAAGTTTCCGGCACCACGAATATTTAAATCACGCATGGCAATTTTGAATCCTGAACCCAATTCAGTAAATTCTTTAATAGCTTGTAATCTTTCTTCTGCAGTTTCAGTTAGCACTTTATTCGCAGAATGTAAAAAGTATGCATAGCCAATTCGACTTGAGCGTCCTACACGACCGCGCAATTGATACAATTGGCTTAATCCAAAGCGATCTGCTTCTTCAATGATTAGAGTATTCGCATTAGGTACATCTACACCTGTCTCAATAATCGTTGTAGTCACTAAAATATCAAATTCGCCATTAATAAAGCTTAGCATTGTTTCTTCAAGATCACGTTCTGTCATCTGACCATGTGCAACGGCAATATTAGCATCCGGCATTAACATCTGTAATTGTTCACGTTTTTCATAAATGGATTGAACTCTGTTGTATAAATAGAATACCTGTCCATCACGTGATAATTCTCGTTCTAAAGCTTCTTTAATAAAATTATTATTTTGTTCTAACACATAAGTTTGTACAGGGAAACGATTTTCTGGAGGTGTCTCAATGACTGATAAATCCCGTACACCTAGCATACTCATGTGTAATGTTCTAGGAATAGGCGTTGCAGTTAACGTCAGTACGTCTACATTCGTCTTCATTGTCTTAATACGTTCTTTATGACGTACACCAAAACGTTGTTCTTCATCGACTATTAATAATCCTAAATCTTTATAATGAATATCTTTGCCTAACAATTTATGTGTTCCAACAACAATATCAACGTATCCTGATTTAAGACCTTCTTTAGTTTCTTTGACTTCTTTAGTTGAACGGAATCGACTAATCAATTCAATTTGTACCGGAAAATCCTGCATTCGTTCAATTAACGTTTCATAATGTTGTTGCGCTAAAATCGTTGTAGGTACAAGAAATGCAACTTGTTTCCCTTCCATTACTGCTTTAAAAGCTGCTCTAACAGCAACTTCTGTTTTACCATAACCTACGTCACCACATAATAGACGATCCATTGGTCGCTCGCGTTCCATATCACCTTTAATTTCGTCTATCGATTTCGCTTGGTCAGGCGTTAATTCATATGGGAAGTCCATTTCAAATGCACTTTGCTCAGCGGTATCTTCACCGTATTGATAACCTACCGACATTTCACGTTCTTTATATAATGCGATTAATTCATCAGCAATATCTTCGACACTTTGTTGAACTTTAGCTTTTGTTTTCTTCCATTCTGAGCCACCAAGTTTATTTAATTTAGGCGACTTATCTTCTGAAGCAACATATTTTTGAACTTGATCCATTTGATCGACTGGTACAAAGAGTTGGTCTGTGCCTTTATATTGCAATTTAATATAATCTCGGTGAACATCTCCAACTTCTAAAGTTTCAACACCAAGATAACGCCCTACCCCATGATGTACATGTACGACGTAGTCACCAACATTAAGGTCTTGATATGACTTGATTTTTTCAGCATTAGATAAAGTTTTAGTACGTTTACGCTGTTTCTTTTGTTTTGTTTTGAACAATTCTCTCTCAGTTATAACAACAAGTTGCATATAAGGTAATTCGAAACCTTCTGAAAGACTACCCTCTGTAACAACGACTTGGCCAGATTTAATGTCATTGTGAACATTAGTAACAATTGGTATATGCATCTCATTCAACATCGATTGAATTCGTTCAACTTTCGTTTCAGTTTCTACTAAAACCACGATATGATAGTCGTTGTGTACATAGCGTTGGAATTCAGAACGCATAATATCGTATTGCCCATAAAACTGTTGTACTGGTTTACAAGAAAACTTAATAATATGTTGTAACTGAACAGGCATAGTGGACGTAAACAAAGTGAAGTACGTCACTGGATAATCCTTCAATAACGACTCAAAACCATCAAATTGCATAAATGATTGACCGATAAATCCGTTTCCACTTTCTATTAAGTTCTGAATGAAATCGTCCACTTCAGTTGTTAGCGTCTTTTCAGTTTCTTTAATACGGTTATATTCGTCAGCTACAATGATGGCGTCTTTTGCAAAATAGTCAATAAGCGTTGAAGGTTGCTCGTACATAAATGCCACCAATCGACGTAATAATTGATGATCAAAAAACGTTGTTTCAAATAACTTAAAACTTTCATATGTCTCTTTCAAATCATTACGAACAGACTTGTCAATTTTTGGTCGTGTTGTTTCATATGCGGTTTTCAATTCTGATTGTAAATGTTGAATGACATCATCTGTAATAATGTAATCACTTGCTGTTGTGATTGAAACTTCTTCAATATTGTCATTTGAACGTTGCGTCTCAACATCGAAGTCACGAATTGAATCAACTTCTGTATCAAACAATTCTATTCGAACAGGTTGACCTATGAGAGGGTGAATATCGATAATACCTCCACGCAATGAGAACTCGCCGATATGTGATACAACACTCTCACGACGATATCCCATATTCACTAATTTATTTAAGAATTCATCGACATCTATATCCTCGCCTACTCTAAGCGTAATTTGATGATCTTTCCAAAGTTCAAACGGTGTGAGCCACTTTTTCAATCCGTTCAAAGGTACGATAAATAACCCTTTCTTATTATGAGCTAATGCAGTCAGTGTTCTTACACGTTCACTCATAAGTTGAGGGCTTTGCGTTGAAAATTCTTCAGTCATAATATCTTGTACAGGATATTTATAAACTTCAGAATGATCGACATATTGTAAAATATCAGTTTCTAATTTATCTGCTTGATATAAGTTGTTAGTGATTAACAACATTTGTTTTTGATCTTTTAGATACTTTTCAGCGATAATCGTAGCTTTCGCAGAGGGAGAGAGACCAGTTACAAGAATGTTTTGATGACCGAATACATCATCGAGTTCCTGGAAACGTTTATCATTTTGAATATAGTCTGAAATGATAGATCTCAATTGACTTCTCCATTATATTGATTCATTACATGGTCGAAGCGTGAACTTTCAATAAAAGCTTCCACAGCATGTGCTGAATGTTCAATCACTTTATCCATAGTAATCATCTCTTCTTTTGAAAATTTCTGTAATACATAATCAGGTACTGACATACCATTCGTTGGTCTCCCTACGCCAATACGAATTCGTTTAAATTGATCTGTACCTAAATGTTTAATGATAGACTTCATACCATTATGTCCTCCAGCACTACCTTTTTGGCGCAAGCGGATTTGACCTTGAGATAAATCTAAATCATCATACAAGACGATTAAATCTTCCACTTCAACATTATAGTAATCCATTAATGGCCCTACTGCTTCACCAGACAGATTCATCATAGTCATTGGTTCAATAAATAGAACCTTGTCACCATTTAAACGTTCAATAGTATAAGCACCTTTAAATTTTTGTTTATCTAATGAGAAATTATGTTTCTTCAAAATGTAATCAATGACTTCAAAACCGATATTGTGTCTTGTTAACTCAAATCGCTTGCCTATATTCCCAAGACCCACAATACATTTCATACGATGTTACCTCCATTGTGATTCATTTATAACGACTAACTGAATAGAATTGTGCATATATCAATTATTCATTATTTTATAACATTCCCTATAATAACACAAAAAGGGAGTAGAACAGAATTCATTAAGAATTCATGTTCCACTCCCATAAAGATAACAATCAACGAATTATTCTTCGTCTTTATTTTCTTCTTTGCTATCTTCTTCTTTATCTTCACCAACTACTTCAGGTTCTTCAGTTGCTGCTTCACCTTCCATAGCTTCAACTTCTTCTTCAGTAGGTTCATCAGTTGGAGGAACTACTGTTACAACAGATTCTTCTGGGTCATTTTCAATTGTGAAATCGCCAGAAACTTTAATATCTGAAACTGAGTAGCTGTCATTAACTTCTAATTCAGTAATGTCAACTTCAATTGATTCAGGGATATTTTCTGGAGTTGCTGTAACTTGTAAGTCGAATAATGGTTGTTCAACTACGCCACCTTCTTTAGCACCAGCAGCTTCACCTACTAATTGAACTGGTACATCAACAGTACGTTCTTCAGTCATGTTGATTGCTAAGAAGTCGATGTGTGTAATTTGGTTTTTAAGTGGGTCAAATTGATAATCTGACACCATAACTTTGATTGATTTAGAACCAACGCCTAAATCGATAACACCGTTACGTCCTACTTCACGGATAACTTTGATGAATTCAACTTCATCAACTTTAACTGAAGTATTTTTAGTACCATAACCATAAACTACTGCAGGTACTTTACCTGTATTACGTAATTTTTTAAGGTCAGAACGTGTTTGTTTACCTTGACGGATGATTGACTTTAATGAAGTCATTCGTATTTCCACCTTTCATTTTCAAGTCTAGATACTTATTATCGTGAGAATATAAAGTTCTGGACTTCCCTTCACTTACCCATCAACTTTATAAGTTGCTTGCAAGTGTTTATTAGTTCGTAAAACCACGAACGAATATATTATACACGGTTGAAATGTATAAGTCAAACGCAATTGTAAACTTTAGTCAAATAATACACTTACTGATTCACGTTCATATACTCGAATAATTGCTTGAGCAAGTAATCCAGCTACTGATAATTCTTTAGTGTTTGACGGTTTACGTGTGTCATCTAATAAGATTGAATTTGTAACGATTAATTCTTTAATTGCTGAATTCTCGATACGCTCCTTAGCAGGACCTGATAAAACTGGGTGTGTACAACAAGCATACACATCTTTAGCACCTTTATCTTTTAAAGCTTGTGCAGCTAAAGTGATTGTTCCTGCTGTATCGATAATGTCATCAATAATAATCGCAGTGCGTCCTTCAATTTCACCAACAATATTCATTACTTCTGCTACGTTTGGTTTAGGACGTCGTTTATCAATAATTGCAATCGGAGTTTTTAAAATGTCAGCAAGTTTACGTGCGCGTGTAACGCCACCGTGGTCCGGTGATACTACGACACATTCTTCTGGGTCAATGTTAGGGTCATTCTCAAAATGTTGACCAATGATTGGTACACCCATTAAATGGTCAATTGGAATATCAAAGAATCCTTGAATTTGTGGTGCATGTAAATCTAATGCAATCATGCGATTAGCACCAGCTGTTTCAATTAAGTTAGCTACTAACTTAGCTGTAATAGGTTCACGGCTACGTGCTTTTCTATCTTGACGTGCATAGCCATAATATGGAACCACAATATTGATATTAGCTGCTGATGCACGCTTACAAGCATCAATCATGATCAATAACTCCATCAAGTGTAAATTAACCGGATTTGAAGTTGGTTGGATAATGAAAACATCACATCCACGAATACTTTCTTCAATATTGATTTGAATTTCTCCATCGCTAAAGCGTTTAACAGAACATTTCCCTAATTCAATCCCTACTCGATCAGCTACCTCTTGTGCTAATGGCTCATTTCCTTTTAAAGAGAAAATCTTTAAAGATGAATTTTTGTATTCATTATTTAACATTTATAGTCCTCCAATTTTTAACTTAGACACTTTCATTATATAAAAAATTAATCGCTTTTACTATGTTCAACAAAAAATTGTGGAAAAGAGATACCAAATTTTATCAAAAAATTATTTTTTGAGATATCCTTCTTTTGTGATTTGACGGGCACGCGCAAGGGCTAAACTTTCATTAGGGACGTTGTCGGTAATTGTTGAACCTGCAGCGATTAACACACCGTCACCAACAGTTACAGGTGCCACTAAGTTAGTATTACATCCAATAAATGCATCTTTACCTACAACCGTTTTAAATTTATTAACACCATCATAATT
Organism: Staphylococcus sp. HMSC14D10; assembly: GCF_001808125.1. NCBI lineage: Bacteria > Bacillati > Bacillota > Bacilli > Caryophanales > Staphylococcaceae > Staphylococcus > Staphylococcus sp. HMSC14D10. Next base: position 21,139 of record NZ_KV792270.1, read on the forward strand.
TACTGTGATTGAACCACAACCAATGTTTGTACGTTCACCGATTTCAGCATCTCCAATATAACTTAAGTGAGATACTTTAGCCCCATCTTTAAGATCTGCTTTTTTCACTTCGACAAAGTTACCCACTTTTACATCTGAACCTAAGTTTGAACCAGGTCTTAGTTGCGCGAATGGTCCAACTTTTGTTTTATCACCAACGATTGAATCATTAATAACTGATTGTTTAATGTCAACTTTTGAGCCAATATGACTATTGTTGATTTCAGAGTATTGACCGATGACAGCTTCTTCTCCTATTTCTGTTTCACCATTAATACGTACACCAGGTTCAATAATTGTATCCATACCTATTTTGACATCTGGTCCAATAAATGTAGTTGTAGGGTCGATAATAGTTACACCATTTCTCATATGCTCAATGTTAATACGTTGTTGCAACGCCTTTTCCGCATTACTTAACATGACACGATCATTTACACCCATAATCTCATTAAAATCGTCTGTGTGATAAACTTCAGCGACGCCATTATCAGCTAAGATTAAGCTGATCACATCTGGCAAGTAGTATTCACCTTGAGCATTATCATTTTTAACTTCTTCTAATTTAGAGAAAAGAACTCGATTATCGAACGCAAAAATTCCAGAACTAATTTCCGTTAATGCTTTTTGTGCTTCTGACGCGTCTTTTTCTTCAACAATACGTTGTAGTCTACGTTGTTCATCGCGAACAATTCGCCCATAACCAAACGGAATCTGAGCAGTTGCTGATAATACTGTCGCTTGCGCATGAGTACTTTCATGATGCTCAATTAACTTTTGTAACGTATGAGCTGTAATGAGCGGTGTGTCTCCACAAACAACTAAAGTTGTACCTTCCACTTCTTTCAAATGTTCGTTAGCCATCTTTACAGCATGTGCTGTTCCTAATTGTTCTTCTTGATAGCTATATAACGATTGGTTCCCCAATGTTTCTTTAACGTCTTCAGCACCATGACCTACAATTGTCACGATTTGGTTAACACCAGCATTCTTAACATTTGTTAACACATGTTCTACCATTGATTTTCCAGCAACTTTATGTAGCACTTTATATTTATTTGATTTCATTCTAGTACCTTTTCCAGCTGCTAATATTACTGCATTTCTTTGCATGAGTGGTAACCCTCCAATAAATTTTACACTTCTAATTTATTATAATTTAACTCAAGTTCGAGTTTCAAGATTTAGAAGGTTTTATAATTTAGTCTATTTAAATTTTTCAAAATATGTATTCACTAGTAAAACGCTTTATACCGCACTTGATATTTAAAAAACAGGTTCAACAAATTTAAATGCTGAACCTGCCATAATGTATGATTTATTTAAGCTTCGTCTGAATCTTCTGATGAAGCATTTTTATCTGGAATAACTTCATCTGTTTCGTCATATACTTTCATAACGGCATCTTGAATTTCTTGTCTCATATCAGAGTTGATTGGATGCGCGATATCACGGAATTCACCATCTGGTGTACGTTTACTTGGCATAGCAACGAAAAGACCTGAGTTCCCTTCAATTACACGTAAATCGTGAATTACAAAAGCTTCGTCTAATGTAATTGAAACAAGTGCTTTCATTCTGCCATCTGTTTCTATTTTTCTAAGTCTAACATCTGTCACTTTCATGTAGTGAGCCCCCCTAGTATATATATCTTTGTTTGTTAGAAGCTTGACAATTCTTTAATCAAGGAAATTATATTCCTTTTACTTTACCTACAACTTCAATTTCAACTTTAACGTCTTTAGGCAATCTTGCAACTTCAACACAACTACGCGCTGGTTGATGTTCACTGAAATAACTACCATAGACTTCATTTATTTGTTGAAATTCATTCATGTCGGAGATAAAAATGGTTGCTTTCACAACTGAGTTTAAATCCGAACCAGCTTCTTCAAGTACGACAGACAAATTGTCTAGCACTTGTTTTGTTTGCTCTTTCACATCATCACTGACAATATTCCCTTCAGTATCTAATGGGATTTGTCCAGATGTGAATACTAAATTATTCACAACCATAGCGTGTGAGTATGGTCCTAAAGCTTCTGGTGCTTTTTTAGTGTTAATTGTTTTCATGATGTAATAAACTCCTTTTAAGAAAATTTAGACAAACTATTGCCAGGTTCTACTTTAAATTCCTGATTGTATTCATCAACATCAGATAATTTAACTAAAGAAGTATAATCCTCAATCAATCTTTGTTTAACTTCTTTTGATTCTACAAGTACAGATACCCCTTTAACTTGTGCCTTAAACTCATTCATAAGATTCATGACACCGTTGATTGAACCTCCTGCTCTCATAAAATCATCCACGACAAGTACATTAGAATTTTCAGCTAATGTACGTTTAGAAAGCACCATTGTTTCGATCTTACGTGAAGAGCCAGACACGTAGTTAATCGATACAGTAGATCCCTCAGTAACTTTATTGTCTTTTCTAATTACTACTACAGGTAAATTTAATACGTTAGCTACCGCATTAGCAAGCGATATCCCTTTTGTAGCGATTGTTACAACCGCATCAAGATCTTCTTCCATATAAATGCTAGCAATTAATTTACCAACTTTATTAAGTAAAGAAGGGTTACCTACTAAATCTGATAAGAAAAGATATCCACCAGGTAATAATCGTTCTTTTTCTTGAAGTAGTTCAATAACTTCTTCAACAATTTGCGAAGCCTCTTCTTTACTCATCATTGGTTTGTAAGTTACACCACCACTAGCACCTGCAGTCGTAATAACTGTACCTAGTTTTTCTTTTTGGAAAGTATTCTTAATAATTTGAACATCTTCACTAATTGAAGACTTCGCTTGTTTAAATTTTTTCACAAAAAAAGTTAAAGGTATTAACTGATTTGGATGATTCATTAAATACTGTGTCATAAAGACGATACGTTCACTTCTTTTATACCTCATTTGTTGTTCAACCCTTCTATCCTAATAATCTTACTAAATACACTTCATTACAGCAGCCATTAACAGCATTATATATCTTTTTCGCTTGGCTTTCTTTTTGAGCAAGCCCATATACGGTTGGACCACTACCACTCATTAATGCGCCATCTGCACCACATTGCAACATATTATTTTTTATTTTTTCAATTTCAGGATGCATTGACATTGATACTGGTTCTAGACGATTCGATAAGCTTTCACATAACTGTTTATAATCACCTTCAACAATCGCCTTCTCGCACATTTCTGTATCTACATGATGTGCATCATCCAAATCTAACGCCTTGAATACATCCGCGGATGATATACCTAAATTAGGTTTCGCTAAAACTACCCAAGCTGAAGGTGGCTTTTTTAAAAAGCGTATCTTTTCACCTCTACCTTTGCATACAGCAGTTCTGTTATAGATGCAAAACGGAATGTCTGTTCCAATTTGTATTCCCAAATCACTTAGTTCATGCAAAGATTTATCCAAATTAAACAGACGATTAATACCACGCAACGTAGCAGCTGCATCAGCTGATCCTCCTGCTAAACCGGCAGAAACGGGGATATCTTTATCTATAGTAATGGTGACACCTTCATTTAAATCATAGGTTTCCAACATCAATTGTGCTGCACGATAAGCCAAATTTTTATGATCATTTGGAACATAGTTATGTTCAATATCAACAACGATTTTTTTATCTTTTCTTTTTTGGAAAGATAATCGATCGTTCAGATCAACTGTCGTCATAATCATTGCAATTTCATGATATCCATCATCTCTTTTGAAAAGTGTATCGAGCGTCAAATTTATCTTGGCTGGTGCCGTTTCATATATCATTTCTCCGCCCTCTCTTCATCTATAGTAATAAGATGATTTTAACATAAAGACTTAAAATATTTGATAGATACATGACAAATTTATGTAAAATCTTAATAAAACAATCAATTTAATCTACTAATATACGTTTTCTAATGAAATTATATTATTTTTAAGTAAAATGATTGGAAGTGAGGTAGAAGCATTCACTGTCTCACGTTCGACGCATATCTTAATCTTCTACAAAAAAAGAGTGTTGAACTTAATAAGCCCAACACCCAATACATTTTAATTTATAGAGTTGTAATACACTAAACCACTCTATATTTATGTCTAAATTAGTGTGCAACTACTTCTTGATGATTATCTTCTTCAAATGAAACTTGTACGTTCTCTGTAAGAACATCCGTATATGTATACGAAACTCTTTCAAAATTATGCTTATCTTGGTCTAATTCAACAACGAATACTGAAGGATACGTTTCTTTTAAAACACCGCAACGTTCGATTGTTTTTTTACGACCACCGTTGGCTTTTAGTACAATACGATTTCCTAAATGACAATCAATAGAATTTTTGATGTCCAAAATTGATTTTGGCATATTGCTCCACCTCGCTACAAGTTACATAATACCATATTTTACAAGGTTATGTCAAATAAAATTTAAATTTTATCAATGTAGTAGCGCTTTGTCAACAATTTAATTTTCTAATTCTGGGAAATTTTTCTTTTCTTCATACAATCGTGCAAAATCTTGTATTGATAGCGTTTCCCCACGTCTTTTAGGATCAATACCTGTTTGTTCAAGCCATTTTAATATACTTTTTCTATGCTTTTTTCCATCTTTAAAGAAATTCTGATAATTGTTGTTAATTGTTTTACGTCTTTGCGCAAAAGCTGCTTTAGCTAATTTAAAGAAAGTTTCTTCGTCATCCACGCTGACGAGTGGCGTCTCTCTTTGCATTAATTTAACAACAATAGAATCTACATTAGGTGGTGGCATGAAAACTGTTTTAGGAACCGTTAACACTTTACTTGTTTCTGTATAGTACTGTGTAACAATAGATAATGAACCATAAGCCTTTGTTCCTACTTGGGCATTTAAACGTTCACCAACCTCTTTTTGCATCATAACAACATAACCATCAATCGGAATATCTTGTTGCATTAAATTCAATAAAATTGGTGTTGTAATATAATATGGTAAATTAGCTACGACCATGATTTTGTCACAATCATTCAAATATGTTTTAACCGCTTTACCAATGTCTGCTTTCAATATATCTTCGTTAATTATCGTTACGTTGTCATATGGCGCTAGCGTTTCTTTTAGTACAGGTATAAGTCGTTGATCAATTTCAAATGACATCACCTTTTTAGCTCTTTTGGCTAATTGCTCTGTTAAAGAACCCATACCGGGACCAACTTCAATAATACCTGTGTTGTCGTCAATTTCACTTGCATCTATAATTTTATGAATGATATTCACATCTACTAAGAAATTTTGTCCTAAACTTTTTTTAAAGTTAAATCCAAACTGATCTAACAATGCCTTAGTTCTAGAAGGTGTCGCAATATCTTTTCTCTCCACCTTTTATTCACTCTCCTTTTCCATAGATAATGCTTCGCGCACATCCGATTCAGTATAACCAAATGCATTGAGTTTCTTAAGCAGTTGCTTGCCATTTGAATGTCCGATGTGTAATTTACGACCTAGTATTTCTCTTTTACGACGTGCGTCTTTACCAATTATTAATCCTAAGTCTATGAGAACACTTTTGTCGATTGATTCTTCCGCTTCTTCAAAAGGAGAACTGACGTGCATTAATGCGTCTCTAATATCTTTTGGATGCGCATGTTCAACACCGATTTTACCACGCTTATTTTTAGCCTTTTCTCTATCTAAATATGCATGTTTAACACCTGAAACGTGTTCTGTAATCGTGTGACGTATTTTATCACCGGGAAAGTCAGGATCAGTTAATACGATAACACCTCTTGTTTCTTGTGCATTTTGGATGACTGCTAAAGTCTCTTTATTGATAGCACTCCCATTTGTTTCAATCGTATCACATTCAACAGCCGACTTTACTCGTTCTGTGTCATCTCTACCTTCTACTACGATAAATTCATTGATTTTCATAATAAAAAATCCTTACCTTTCAAATTCATTTCACATATATTATAACTACTTATCACATAAAAAATGAGAAAGATGTCGTGTGTCATGTTTATAAAATCATACCATGACAGACACGGTTTAACATCTTTCTCAGACATATATTATTATTTTAATTTAAATAAACGTTCAGCATTTTCCGTAGTTTGATGACATACATCTTCGTATGACATACCACGTAATTCTGCAATTTGTTCAGCAACTAAAGTCACACGTTCTGGTTCATTACGTTTACCTCTATATGGATGAGGTGAAAGATAAGGCGCATCTGTTTCAACTAACAATCTATCCATAGGTACATGTTTTGCGACTTCTTTAGGTTGCTTAGCATTCTTAAATGTAACTGGACCACCTAAAGAAATATGGAAGTTCAGCTTATTAATAACTACATCTGCAATTTCAGGAGAACCACTGAAACTATGCATAATTCCGCCTACTTCTTCAGCATGTTCTTCCATTAAGATATCTACACAATCTTGCGTAGCTTCGCGATTATGAATAATGATAGGCAAGCCCACTCTTTTAGCGAGAGTAATTTGCTTTCTAAATACGTCTTTTTGAACTTCAGCTGGAGATTTATCCCAATGATAATCTAAGCCCATTTCTCCAATACCAATAACTTTAGGATGCTTTGATAACTCTTCAATCCATTGTAAACGTTCATCTGTAAAATCAATCGCATCAACAGGATGCCAACCTATAATTCCATAAATAAAATCATATTGATCAATCAGTTCCATAGCACGTTCGATTGTCGGTGTATCAAAACCAACGACAAACATGCGATCAACGCCTGCTTCTCTCGCACGAGAAATGACTTCAGTTAAATCTTCCGCATATTGTTCATCATTTAAATGGACATGTGTATCGATTAACATTTTATCTCTCCTAATTTTACAATTTATTACTATTTAATAACTGCACCATTTGGAATTGCACTTGGTAAACTAACTAATGTTAAGACACCATCTTTTTCAGCTGATAAAATCATGCCTTCTGACTTTTGACCCATTAATTTAGCAGGTTTTAAGTTAGTGACCACTGCAACTTTTTTTCCGATAATATCTTCTGGACGATAAAACTTAGCGATTCCAGAAACAATTTGACGTTGCTCTGAACCTAAGTCAATTTGAATTTTTAACAATTTATCAGACTTTGGAACGTTTTCAGCATCAGTAATTGTTGCTGCTTTAATTTCAACTTTATCAAAATCTTTAATATCAATTTGCGCTTTACTTGGCTCTTCCACTTCATCTTTAGATTCTTCAGACTTTGGAGGTTGCATTGATTCTTTAATATATGCAATTTCCGCTTCAGTGTCTAAACGTGGGAAGATTGGTGTTGGCTTCTCAGTTACCATAATCGGTTGTTTTAATGCACCATATTGTTCAAGACTTTCTAATTCAAATAATTCAGGTTCATTAATATTCAGTTGTTTGAAAATTTCTTTAGGCGCATGTGTTAAGAATGGACGTAGTAATACTGCAGCATATCGAATATTTTCAACTAAATGTGCCATGACATTACCAAGCATATCTTTTTGACTATCATCCTTAGCTAATACCCATGGTGTAGTCTCATCGATATATTTATTCGTACGACTAATAAACTTCCATACAGTAGATAAAGCTACAGAGAATTGAAAACTTTCCATACTTTCATTGAAATGTTTCACAGTTTCATGTGCTAATGCTTCCATATCTTCGTCCAGTTCATGTTTAGGACCTTCATATGCAGGCAGTTCACCTTGGAAATACTTATTAATCATAGAGATTGTACGATTTACTAAGTTACCTAAGTCATTTGCTAAATCATAGTTAGTACGCTCTACAAAAGCTTCAGGAGTGAATACTCCATCAGAGCCAAATGGTAGTTCGCGCATTAAATAATAGCGTGTTGCATCAAGACCATAGCGGTCAATTAATACGTTAGGATCTACCACATTACCTTTAGATTTACTCATTTTACCGTCTTTCATCAGAATCCAACCATGTGCAAATACTTTTTTAGGAAGCGGTAAGTCTAACGCCATTAATAAAATTGGCCAAATAATTGAGTGGAAACGTACAATTTCCTTAGCCATTAAATGCACATCTGCTGGCCAATATTTCTTGAATAATTCATCATCATCTGATAAGTATCCTAATGCAGAAATATAGTTTACTAACGCATCAATCCATACGTATACAACGTGTTTAGGATTGGATGGCACTCTGACGCCCCAGTCAAATGATGTACGTGAAACAGCTAAATCTTCTAAACCAGGTTTAATAAAGTTGTTAATCATTTCATTTTTTCTTGAAGGCGGTTGAATGAAATCTGGATTAGCATCATAAAATTCTAATAATCTATCTGTGTATTTATTAATATTAAAGAAATAGCTTTCCTCTTTAACTAACTCAACCTCATGACCTGAATCTGGGCTTTTTCCGCCAACGATTTTGCCATTTTCATATATTGGATCTACTAATTGCGATTCAGTGTAATATGTTTCATCTGGTACTGAATACCACCCTTCATACTCACCAAGGTAAATATCACCTTGTTTTAAAAGACGCTCAAAAACTTTTTCTACTACTTGTTTATGACGATCTTCTGTAGTACGAATAAAGTCATCATTAGAGATTTCTAACTTACTCCAAAGACTTTTAATACCACTAATCATTTCATCTAAATATTCTAATTCAGTTTTACCTGCTTTTTGAGCTTTTTCTTGAATTTTTTGGCCATGTTCATCTGTACCAGTTAAGTAACGAACATCATAGCCTTGCATACGTTTATAACGTGAAATCACATCACCAGCTACTGTTGAATATGCATGACCGATATGCAAATTACCACTCGGATAATAAATTGGGGTTGTAATATAAAATGTTTCTTTCGCCATCAATAGTCCTCCTCATCGTTTACAAAATAATAATATATACGTGTTATTTTGTTCATTATGGATTTTGATACTTAAACGCATCACGATATCCTTTTATATTAAGTTATTTCTTATTATAACTCATATCAATTTTCTAATGTCGTATCCTATTAACATTACCATAAATTCATTAATTTATGGGGTATTTCATAAGATTTTCATTGCCCATTTTCTCAGAAAAATATTTAATTAATCAACGTTTCATTGCCACATCATTGATTGACATCATGATATATGTCATAAACTTCTCCAGTCTTCATATGACGGTCTTCTGCGACTAACTTAATCGCCTTTTTAGGTTTAATATTTTGTTCTGATATATAGTGTTCGACATGCTCTGAAATGGTAAGTGATTGAAACCATTGTTCAGTTTCAAGAGGCTTAGCGCCCTCAATCAAGATTACAAATTCACCTTTTTGCATAATTTCATCGTTTTGAAATGCATTTATTAAGTGCCCAACTTCTTGCATCACAATTTGTTCAAACTTTTTAGTTAATTCACGACCCACTGCAACACGTCTAGTATCATCAACTTTGGAAATGACTTTTAACGTTTCAACAACACGGAATGGTGACTCATAAATAATTAATGTGCTATCTTGAAACATTCGTTCCTGCAATACTGCTACTTTATCTTTTTCTTTTCTAGGTAAAAAGCCTAAAAATGTATACGTATAGGATGGTAGGCCACTTGCCATTAGTGCAGTTAAACCTGCATTAGGACCAGGCACGGTTTCTACATGAATGTCATAACTGTGGGCTGCAACGACCAACTCATAACCCGGATCGCTTATTAAAGGTAAACCTGCATCTGACACTAAAGCGATATTGTAACCTTCATTTAACAAGTCAATTAAATACTCAGTTTGCTGTGACTTATTATGTTCATGATATGATTTGAGCGGTGTTTGAATATCATAATGATTGCAAAGCTTTTTGGTCACTCGTGTATCTTCACAAGCTATAAAATCAGCATTATTTAAAGTTTCAATTGCACGAAATGTAATATCACCTAGATTTCCTATAGGCGTTCCCACTAAATATAATGTCGCCATATTTAACGCTCCTCAATCATTTTTAATTTTTGTTGTCTGCTATATGTTTTAATTTCATACTCTCTTCGCATTGCTTCTGATTTTGAACTAAACATTTCTTGATAAACTAACACTACCGGACGTCTTGTTTTAGTATATTTAGCCCCTTTTCCTGCATTATGCGTCGCAATACGTGCCTCTACATTGGTAGTATAACCCGTATATAATGAATTATCTTTGCATTTAACTATATAGACATAATGTTTAGCCATAATACACCTCTTTCATTTCATCAGTGTAGTCACCCTGATTGTTATAGATGTAAAATGGTGGTGCAATGGTTAATCCCTGGTTACCGTTTTTGCGTCCCTCTACTACAATCGTAACAGCCGATTTATCAATTTTACTATAAATAAAAACCACTCGTTTCGGTTCAATAGTGGCTTTGCGCATCTCAGTTAAGACATCCATTAACCTTTCAGCTCGATGAACCATCATAAGTCGACCACCTTGCTTTAATAAATGACGCGCTGCCAACATACAATCCTCTAATGTACACATAATCTCATGTCTCGCAATCTTATGCGCCTCTTTTTGATGTTGATGACGTTGATTGCTTTTAAAATAAGGAGGATTACACGTGACTAACGTATATTGAGATGGTTTAAAGTTTTGGTACACATCTTTTAAATCCATGTGATGCATTAATAATCGATTCGTTAAATCGTTATATTCGAAGCTACGACGAGCCATATCAGCCAATTGTTCTTGTATCTCGATACTCTCAATTGTTTGCGATTCTTTAGCTGATAACAAGAGTGCAATCACACCATTTCCCGCGCAAAGGTCTAATATTTTGTCATTCTTCCTCACTTCGGTAAAATGCCCTAACAATAAAGCATCTGTTGAAAATGAAAAAACATCGTCATTTTGTATAATTTTCAAATTTTCTTTAAATAAGTCATCAATACGCTCATTAGCTTTTAACATAATCTTTTTTCTCCTAAAAAAGAGATGTCTTTACAACACATCGTTATATTTCAAAGTGTTGAAATCCATCCCTAATCATTAGCGTACGCTTTAATCAATTTCACTTTACATTTGCGACGTACTGTCAATCCACTGGCAATATCAACTGACCAATGGTCTAACTATTTAATACATTCATACATAGTAAACAATCCTCACCATATCGGTGTTTACCAAATAATTCTCCATTACAAATATGGAATCCTTCGCTATATAATACTGCTAAGTTATCCTTACTTGGCAATGGTTTCTTAACATGTTTAATTGAACTTTTATTATCTCTTTCCTTACTCATTGGCTTGTTGTCTTTTTCAATACGATTGGTAACTTTGACATCTTCAACATCTTGTTCACTCTTAGCCATCAATGATTTTAAATTATCATTTTCAACTTGTAAGGCAACATTTTCTTCAATAAGTTGGATAGATAATGCTTTCAGTTCACTCATTTCCTGATTTAATTGATTAACATTACTTTCAAGTTTTACAATTTTTTCAAATAAGTCATTGCGATTCAAAAGTAACGTGCCTCCTTAATTAAAAGCTTCTAATTCTTCCATTTTATATTCTAACGGCTGTTCTAAACCATCGATTTTAACTTGCATTGAAATATCTAGAATATTTAACCCAATGACTCGTCCTTTGCCTTCAGGTGTCACAATTTTATCCCCTAAATCAGGCAACTGTGCTCTTGCCTCTTCATAAAAATCATTTTCATATTTTAAACAACACATCAATCGACCACAAGCACCAGAAATTTTAGTAGGATTTAATGACAGATTTTGATCTTTAGCCATTTTAATTGAAACCGGTTCAAAATCCCCTAAAAATGTGGCACAACATAGTGAACGACCACATGGACCGATACCACCTAGTAATTTGGCTTCATCTCGAACACCGATTTGTCTTAATTCGATACGTGTCTTTAAATTTTGTGCTAAATGTTTTACGAGTTTACGAAAATCAATACGATCATCTGCTGTAAAATTAAAAATTACTTTTGATTTATCTAATGTATATTCACAATTAACTAATCGCATATCCAGTTGCTGTTCTTTAACTAAGTCTTTACATAATTGTAATGCATTAGTGGCATCTTCATCATTTTGATAATACGTTTCGATATCTTGCTCTGTAGCAACGCGTATAATTTCTTTTAAAGGTAATGTGACATCACCATCTTCAACATCTTTAGGTGGAAACTTTACACTTCCAATTTCAATGCCTCTTTTAGATTCGACAACAACCCAATCATCTACATTTACGTCTAAATCATTAGGCGCATAATATTCCAATTTCCCTGCTTTCTGAAATTGTACACCTACGATATTTGGCATTCTAACTCACACCTTTGATTACTATTTGTTCAAATACAAGCGTCGGATTAACATTTTGCATTAATTTTTTGTGCGCTTCTGTAATTTGGTCATACATTGTTATAACTTGGTTTAGCGATAACTGATTCGCATATTTTTCTATATTACCTTTTAAATCTGTGTATGTAAAATCTCGTTCAATTCCTATTTTGGCATGCATAATATCCTCAAAAAACGCGTTAACGGCTGCTAGCGTTAATAATTGTAACTTACGATTTTTCGCATTTTTTAATAAATCTATTATTCCAATTAATGCCATAGGTCTATTCGTTAATAATAAGTCACACCAATGTAAAATCACTTTCCTAAGTGTAACTAAATCATGTTCTTCATTTAAATCTATTGCAGTTTCTAGTTGCGTAGTATAGGTGCTTAGCATTTCAGCTACAGCTCTATTAATATCTTCATCAACTAATCTATCTATGAAGTCTTGTTTATCACTTGGTTTAAAATAAACATGCTGACAACGTGAATGAATTGTATCTAAGATTTGTTCTGGCTTCGTTGATAACAAAATGGCTATCGTATTCTCAGGTGGTTCTTCTAAAAACTTTAATATACTATTTTCCCCTTGAACAGTAAGCTTTTCAAAATCTTCAATGATATAAACTTTATGTGTTCCTTCAATAGGAAGTTGATTCATACGATGTACCAATTGCTCAATTTGCTCTTTCTTAATTGAATTTTCTTCAGAAGATACATACATGAAGTCTGGTTGGTTGAAGGTTTCAACTTTCATTTCACATTGCTGATTCCCATTACATAGAATAAGTTTTGCAAATTCCATCGCTACATGCTTCATTGATTGTGCATCATCACCTTCAAAAAGGTAGGCATGCGATAGTTTATTTGAATGATACGCATTCGCTAATTTTTGTTGTTCATCCATGCTTGCTTACTCCTTATTCAACTTTATAATATAAAAGAGGTTAGAACCAAAGCATTTAGAATTTATGCAAACTTACCGATTAGCAAAATTATATTTCAAATTTTGTCGAATCGAGTTTCTCTACAACTTAACATGTTGCAAAAAAGTTTGCTAAATCTGCCTTCAAACACCGTCTATCAGTGTTCCAGAGCATAAGCCATAACGTCCCAACCTCGAATATTGTTTATTCATCTAAGGTGTCTTAATTTCATTATTCATTACTTTTAAATGTTAAAATCTATGGAATGATTCGACTGGCATTACAAATACTGTAGCGCCACCTACTTCCACTTCAACAGGATATGGTATGTAAGAATCTGCACTACCTCCCATTGGTGTCATTGGTGAAACAAGTTGATCTCTATTACCGCAAGTATGATCAATGACTGATAAAATATCATCTACACGGCCATCATCTACACCACATAAGAAAGTAGTGTTACCTGCTCTTAAAAATCCACCAGTAGTTGCTAATTTTGTAGCTCTAAAGTTATTTTTCACGAGTTGGTCTGAAAGTTCTTGACTATCCTGATCTTGAACGATCGCTATAATCATTTTCATTTTAAAACACCTCTTCTTGTTATTATATCATAATTATTTTAAAAAATTTAAGATTATCTCATAAGTTTCATTGACTACATCATCAATATTACGTGTCGCATCTACCACTGCAAAACGCTGAGGTGTTTCTTGAATGATTTGTCGATATCCTTCAATCACCTTCTCGTGAAATGCAATATCTTCTTTATCAAGCCGATTTTGATCTCGTTGATTTTTAAGTATTCTATCTCTACCGACTTCTGCCGTAATATCTAAATAAATGGTTAAATTTGGATAAAGACCATTTATTGCAAAATCATTTAATTGCTTCACTTCTTCAATACCTATACCCCTTGCATAACCTTGATATGCAAGAGAACTATCAATATATCTATCACATAAGACAATTTTATTATCATTTAACGCGGGCACAACTTTTTCTACTAGGTGTTCTCTTCTAGAAGCAGCAAACAACATTGCTTCTGTACGTATGTCCATATTTTCCCCTTCTAATACTACCTTACGTATTTCTTCACCAGTTGGTACTCCTCCAGGTTCTCTAGTAGCAATCAACTGATAATCCTGAGCTAACTTTTCAGACACACGTTGCAATACAGTTGTCTTACCTGAACCTTCAGGACCCTCGAATGTTATAAACGCCGACATTTTATTCATCCTTAACTAATATTTTTTCTTGTCTTATACCTTCAACTCTATCGCCTTTTTGAAGATATTCTCGCATTAATTTTATCATATTTTGGGTTATTCTTTCCCCTTTTAAATAAACAGGGATACCCGGCGGATATGGTATGATGTGCATTGCTAATATCTTACCTATCGATTGATCAATATCAACCCATGTTACGTTACCACTATCTTGTGGGAAGTATGTACCTTCATCTAACGGTATATGTATTGATGTTGATTGTTTAGTTGACAAAGGACATGGTAGATTGATTTTAGTGATTTTGTTTAATAGTGTTTCAAATGGATACTTATCGTCCTCATGCCATAACGGCAATACAAATAAAACTTGCTTGTCGTCAGCTAATTCAATGTATATACCCATTTGTTCAAACCATGTTTGTATTTCAAATCCAGAATACCCTTGATACTGAATTAATAATTTTAAAGGATCACTTACACAAATAGTAGTTAATCCAATCATATTTAGCGTATCAATAAGTTGCTTTCTTTTCTCAAAAAATAGCGTACTATCGTAATCAACATAAAATTGATGTGCTAGCTCAAGACTGGCCATCACTAAATATGAAGGACTAGAAGTCTGATAGTATCCTAGATATCGCACTATTTCATCTTTCAATGGCGCATCTTTATGAATAAACAATATAGATCCCATCGTGAGTGCGGGCAATGTCTTGTGATAAGACTGCACAACATAATCCGCGCCACTTTCAAGTGCAGATTTTGGAAAGTTTTTTAAATTAAAATGTGCACCATGTGCCTCATCAACTAATACTGGTATCGCTTCACGATGTGCTCTATCTACAAATGCTTTGATATCAAAGCATTCACCATAATAGTTTGGATAGGTTACAATAGCTAACTTCTGATTATTAAATGTCATACTTTGTGTGTCCGGACCTAAATATTGACTACTATTATTACTCTTAATCATTGCTATTATATCAGCAGGTTGCTGTACAATGTCCAATCCATGAAAGACTGATTTGTGCACATTACGACTAATCAAATAATTCCCTTTTAATTTTGAAAATGACTGTATCACTGATAAAATTCCTGAGGTTGTTCCGTTAATTAAGAAATATGCGTCATAATCCGGTTGCTTATGAATATGTTGCATACTTTTTAATATGATATCTTCTGGGTGATGCAAATCATCAAGTCCCGTAATTTCAGTCATATCCATCTTAAAGTCCAAATTTTTTACATTACCGATTGTTCCATTTTTGTGACCAGGTACATGTAAAGAAATAGCATTTTCATTTACCAATTGAGATAATTTATGAAAAATTGGAAGTTCCATATTATACACACTTTCTAATTATTTAGTGCACTTACGATAAATCATCATTGCCATCGCGTTGCTCAATCCACTTTGCTTTCAATAGTCCCATGACATAACAATCTTTATACTTTCCTTGAGTATAAAAATGTTCTTTTAATTCACCTTCTATAATGAAACCTGCTTTTTTATATATGTGCACTGCTTTTTCATTATTCACATCCACATATAAATAAACTTTATTCAGGTTCAAGACTAAAAAGGCGTAATCAACTGCCATTTTAAATGCTTTTTTAGCATACCCTTTATTTCCAAATTGTGAATCTATAATAATTTGAATTTCACAATTTCTATGTACAAAGTTAATTTCCACTAATTCTACAACACCGATAGACGTGTGATCATCTTCAATAATGAATCTTCTCTCTGATTCATCTAAAATATGCTTTTGATATAACGTTTTTAACTCACTTAATGATTCATACGGTTCTTCAAACCAATAAGACATAATCGTATATTCGTTATTTAAATGATGTACAAATTGTAAGTCTGTTTCTTCTAAAGCTCTAATTATCATTCTTAGCACTCCTTTAATTACAGTGTAGACAAGCGATTTAACTAAGTAAAGTAACTCAATACTTTAACTTTCTATTCGTTAAGGTATAACTCTTTCTCTAGCGGAACGTAAATCTGCTACCACCGGCGCTAAGAAACTTACTTTACTTCGAGACAAGCGCTCGCTTCCTTCCTCATTTTCTAAAATTGCTTGTTCTTTTAGCTCAACTAAACTCACTTCTCAATTTTCTCAATTCATCGGATTCAAACACTTTCTCCTCGTAAAGCTATTACACTTTTATTTGTTGTTATC
>NZ_KV792271.1:0-54233 GCF_001808125.1 Staphylococcus sp. HMSC14D10
ACATATTGTCATTCAGTTTTCAATGTTCATTTTTTTAAAAATCAACTTCTATATTATATAACTTTCATTTAACAAAGTCAATAACTTTTATTGATTACTTTTAATATTTTAAGTCATCTTAATTTGTTTTGCAATGGTAACTTTTACACCATCGAAACAAACTTTATAAAGAATTAACATCTGTTTTTGACGACTTTTATATAATATCAAGATAAAAGTATTACGTCAACACTTTTTTGAACTAAATTTTAAATAAAATATGGTTCGGTTGGATGTGTTACCCACAAGAATGTATTCTATCAGATTCAAGATATTTTGCAATAGAAAAAAGCATGAAATTTAAAATTTCATGCGTCAATTTTACACTAAATCTATCTTTATTTTTTAATTGTAGATGCTATCACTTTTTGGGCGATAGATGTGTAGATTTTTCCTAAACGATCATCTGCTTGATAAATAGAGGGTGAGAAATCTTTAGGATTCCAAGTAGGTTGTTCTAATGGTAGTTCTCCTAATAACTGAGTATTTAATTCATCTGCTAGTTTACGTCCTCCGCCTTTACCAAAGACATATTCTTTATTACCTGTTTCTTTACTTTCAAAATAACTCATATTTTCGATAACACCGAGAATAGAGTGCTCGGTATGTTTTGCCATTGCCCCTGCTCTAGCCGCAACAAATGCTGCAGTAGGATGCGGTGTCGTTACAATTATCTCTTTACTACTTGGTAGCATTGAATGTACATCTAAAGCTACATCCCCTGTTCCTGGAGGTAAGTCTAATAGTAAGTAATCAAGTTCTCCCCATTTCACTTCTACAAAGAAATTGGTTAACATTTTCCCTAACATAGGTCCACGCCATATTACTGGTGCATTCTCTTCTACAAAAAAGGCCATTGATATAACTTTCACTCCATGACGTTCTACTGGAATAATCTCTTTTCCTTGAACTCCTGGTTTCT
Organism: Staphylococcus sp. HMSC14D10; assembly: GCF_001808125.1. Classification (NCBI taxonomy): domain Bacteria; kingdom Bacillati; phylum Bacillota; class Bacilli; order Caryophanales; family Staphylococcaceae; genus Staphylococcus; species Staphylococcus sp. HMSC14D10. Next base: position 962 of record NZ_KV792271.1, read on the forward strand.
CATCAATACCCATCATATCTGGAACACTAAAACCATAAATATCCGCATCAACTAAACCAACACGTTTACCTTCGCGGGCTAAGGCTACTGCTAAATTTACTGCTACTGTAGATTTACCTACACCGCCTTTTCCTGAAGCGATCGCTATAAATTCTAAAGGATTGTCTTTAGATAAAAGCCCTTCAATGGTCTTAGGTTGTTCTTCTTTCTTACCAGTATATTGCTCAACCGTTTCGGCAGGTAATTCTTCAAATCTTATGCCAACAGTATTAGCACCATTATCTTTAAGCGCTTTAACTATTGCCATTTGTAAATCTAATTGCGGTTGTCCGCCTAATTGTGCCATTGCCACTTTGACACTAACATGCTCTATTTCTTCTTTAATAGTTACTTCTACAATACCGTCTGTTTCTTTAAGTGGTACATCTATAATTGGATCTTTTAATGCTCCAACTATTTCTTTCACTTGATCTACCGTTAACAATGAAAATCCCCCTTATTATTCTTTATACCTCTATAATATCAAATATTAATATGTATTGACTTTCTAAATTAGTATATATTTTTTAAATGTATAAAAAAAGAAGTTAGCTCACTATTTGTTGGCTAACTTCTATCAATATGAGAATTACATATCCCGTGTATTTTTTGAATTTTTATTATAGTGTCTTTCCTCTTTGATGAATAAAGAGAAAATAAAACCAATAATTACAAGACCAGTTACTATTGCAAACGATAAATCTACACCAGCTGCAACACTCTGTCTTTGTAATATTTCATGGTTCGAACTTGCTGAAGAACCAGTGCTTAGTATTTTTGCACCAATACTCATGAAAGTGACCATTAAAGCTGTTCCTAGAGAGCCGGCCATAACACGACCGAAGTTCATGATGGCAGTACCATGTGATATATCTTCATTTCTAAGTGCATTGATGCCTGCAGTATTGATAGGCATCATTAATAATGAAACTGCAAACATTCTTATTGCATAAACAACAACTAACATAGTGTATGATGAATCATATTTCAAGAAACTTAAAGATGCCGTTGTTGCGATAAGAATAATGAAACCAATTAAAATTAAAAGTCTAGGCCCATACTTATCATATATTTTACCTGTATAAACAGACATTATACCGTTTAAAATTGCTCCGGGCATAATGACCAATCCAGACATAAATGCGCTCAACCCAAGTCCATTTTGAACAAATAAAGGAATTAAGAGGGCTGGACCTACCATTGACATCATTACAATCATTGAGGTTATAGTACTGAAAGTGAATATTTTGCTTTTAAAAACTCTGAGGTTTAACAAGGGATTAGTGATACTTAACTGTCTTCTAATAAATGTGATAACTATTAGAAGACCAATAAAGGCAGAGATTATAACAATTGGATTAGTGAACCCCAAATTACCTGCGCTACTGAACGCATAAAGCATTAATCCGAATCCTAATGTTGAATAAACAACCGATCTTTTATCTAACGCTGTCTTTTTAGTTTCGTTATAACTAGATAGCGTGATAGCACCAAATATATATCCTACGAGCGTAATGCCTACAACTATAATGAAAGGCACTCTCCAACTTGTATTATCAATAATTAACCCAGAAAACGTAGGACCTATTGCTGGAGCAAATTGTATGACCAAACCAGCCAATCCCATTGCAAATCCACGTTTCTCTTTTGAAAATAATGTAAACAATGTGAACTGCATGAGTGGCATAATAATTCCGGCACCGATTGCTTGTATCACTCTGGCAAACATTAGGACACCAAAACTAGGTGCAATGGCAGCTACAATTGAACCAACTAAGAAAATTCCCATTGAAACTAAATATAATGGTTTTGTTTTTATTCGATCCATCAGATAGGCAGTTAAAGGAATCATAGTTCCATTAACAAGCATAAAGCCCGTTACTAACCATTGAGCAGTATTTTCAGATGTATTTAATTCGCTCATAATGTGTGGCAAAGCCGTATTTAGTAAAGTTTGATTTAAAATAGCGATAAATGCACTTAATAGCATTACCGCTACGATGAGGTTCCGTTTTTTTGTGGATACTTCTATATTCGCCATATAAAAACTCCTTTTATTTCATACATATTTTTATATTCAACAAAACTTTAGTATGCCAAGCAAACTAAATGCTTGCTATTTCTTATTATTAAGGTTCTCACTATCTGGATAAAATATAATTTTAAATATATATAACAATCCTATGATGACTGAAATAACCCAAAAATCGATCTCGATATAAACGTAATGTATGTGAATAATAAAATAGAAGAGTATCGTAGTAACAACGTATGAAATCAAGTGGTACAAACTGCCATTAAAATATGGATTATTGGGCAATTGTTTTCTAAAATAATCCATTAAATGTTCAATGGCAAATAAAATGAAGTAACCAAAAACAATATAGCTACCATAATAAACTAAATTATCTACTAAATTTTTATTGTAGGTAAAATAACCTAGCTTACAAAAAATTAGAATTCGACTTAATCCAAATAAACCGAATCCTAAAAACATTAAAAAAATAGCACCTGAAATGATAAAGATAGTGAGGACAAGTAAAGTTGATAAAATATTTTTATAATTATTTTTAAAAAACTTCATCCTTCTGTCCTCCTTTTTATACACGGTCATTTTATCATTAATAAATCACGATATAAAATTTAAAGTACGTTAGTCTAAAACTTTATTATTCTTAAATTATATTTCATTTGAATGATTAAACACTCTATACATCGGATCTATTAAGCGTTGACCACATAATAATGAGAAGAATAGCGACTAATGATACTGCAAATAATATATTGTAAAAATGCCCATCCATGATTCCAACTGACATAGCATAGAAATATCCCATTACAGTTGAACCTATTGACGAACCTAAATTTTTAGTTAATGCATAGAAAGACATCATTTTCTTCATATGTCTAGGATCTGTTTCTTCTTGAACGATGACACTGTCCTTTGTATAAACAAATCCAAAACTTAACCCAGCAAGAATTACTGTTGCTGCTATTAATAACGGTAATTTGAGACCAAACATGAGTATGATACTGCTAATCAATAATAATGTAAAAGCACTAATATATAATGCTTTTCGAGTTAAGTTCTCTTCTACCTTTGCTAAGTTAAAATTTAAAATTAACCAAGCTACTGACAGCGGGAATATTACCAAACCACTTTGAAGTGGTGAAAGATGTAAGTGATCTTGTAAGTAGATTGGAATGTATAAATTGTATCCCATTAAAGACATAGCTATTAATAAATCTGTTACAAACACTAGTGAAACTGAACGATTAAACTCTGAAATTGGGATAAATGGATTTTTTATTTTGCTCTCAAATTTAAATAAAATAAAGATAAAAATGAATGCTAACGTCAATGAAATAATATTTAATACTACTGATGACTTATTCAATAAACCAAACATAAATAATCCTATAAATATGTAAAAGAAAGAAAGTCCCTTAACATCGAAGCTTGAGGATTTAACTTCTGATTCTTCTGGAAAATGAAAAGTAATAAATGCAAGTATAATTGCAATAACCGCTATTGGAATGTTTATAAAAAATAACCAATGCCATGTTGCAAACTCTAAAATTGCCCCACCTAATAACGGTCCAATAATACTTGAAATTCCCCAGACACTTCCTACTATTCCCATAATTTTGTATCTAAATGGTATTTCAAATGCTAATTTTGGAACAATTTGAGTCAGTGACATCATAACTCCTGCTCCCAATCCTTGAACGATTCTAGAGATAATAAGCATTATAAATGTGCCACTCATTCCTGACATTAAACTACCAATACCAAATAAAAACACGCCTACCATTGCAATATATAATATTTTAAATCTTGTTAATAATTCACCAACAATAGGATTCGCAACTACAAGCGCTATGAAATAAACAGTAAATACTAATGATATAGATGCACCAGCGTTTAAATCAGTTCTTATAGTGGGCATCGCTAATGAGATAATTGAGCTTTCTATTGCAGCCATAAACATAGTTAAAACTAAAGTTACGACGATACCTATTGATTTAAAGTTCATGAACATTATTCCTCCTAAATAAATTTCAGATTCTTTAATAGAATAATCAACATTTTATTTTATATGCAATAGAATGATTACTTTAAATAAAAAATAAGACTGATGACCGATAAAATCATCAACCTTATTTTGAATTCTCTATATAAAATAAAGTATTGCTATTAAATGAAACATTGAAGCGATTACGATAAAAATATGCCAAATCATATGAAAATATGGACGGTTTTTTTGTGCATAAAACCAAGCACCAATAGTGTAAGATAAGCCTCCTAGTACAATGAATAAGATAAATAACCAAGATGTGCGCATAATGATAATAGGTAGAAAAATAATACCAACCCATCCCATTACTAAATAGACAATCAAACTTAATTTAGGATTCACATTAACAGAAATGGACTTATACAAAATCCCCCAAATTGTAGTACCCCAAAGTAATATGAATACAAACCAACCAATCCATCCTCCTACGACAGTTAATAAAACTGGCGTATAAGTTCCTGAAATAGCAACATAAATCATACTATGATCAATAATTCTTAAAATATATTTGTGAGCAGTATTATTTTTCATTGCATGATATATAGTTGAAGAGATAAACATCATAAAAATACTAATTACAAATATAGAAATACTAACTGAGCTTAACGTTCCATGTGCTATATAACTATGAACTGCAGCATATGGTAGTAAAAAAAGTGTAAGTAACGCAGCTACACCATGTGAAACTGAGTTACCAATTTCTTCACCGAAAGATAGAGGAATGATGTCTTTAAATGATTCGACAACAGTACCTTTTGCATTCTTAGTTGAGTTAGACATCTGGCCCCACCACCTTTTAAATTAAATTCAAACGTTCTAAATCTGATGTAGCAGTTTCAACACTATCTTTACCTTCTTTATTTTTAAGTGGAGAAAATTCATCTTCTCTATTAACTTGCAACGTTACAAAACTTGTTGCATATCTAAAAATATCAAAGTAAAACAATTCAAATTTTAATGTTGGTTTTTCAACAACTCCAAAATCTTCATCTAATTGCTTTAATTTTTTCACTGCTAAGTGATATGGTAAATCATTATTTACTGCTTGTTTAATAAATGCAACTTTAAAGGCATGAATTCCAATATTTGCATTATCAAACGTATTAGCGACCGCTTCATCCAATTCAGAATACTCAAGAACCGTGTCCTTACTATTTTGATTTACTAATCGTCCGACACTTTCACCATCTTTAGGTTGAATTGATTTAGAAGTTACATCACAATCATTTACCACTGTAAACCCAACAAATAATGGATCTAATACTTTAACTAATACGTTATCAATGTTATTTAAGAAAATAAATTTCACACCATCAGATGCCATTTTATCTAAGTAACCATTTTTTTCTAATGATTTAAATACACCACCATTTCCGTTTGGCGTCTCCATTATATATCCCTGTTCATTAAGTACCAATTGCCCAGTTTCACTTAATGCGACCATGTTTTCTTGTTTAAAGAAATGTACATTATCAGGTTTATAACCAAAATAATCATGTTGTTCAAAGTACGATAACGTTTCTTCATGATTGATATCACTAGTCATGATATACCAATTGATTAAATGACCTGTTTCCTTTTTAAGTTTAAGTAATTGTCGTGCTTGTAATTCAAACAAACTAACTCCTTTTATTTCAAATGAACCTTTTGGCCCTTTATAACCTAAACGCGTCCCTTGACCACCAGCCATTAATAAAACTGCAAATTCACCGTTTCGTATTGCTTCTATGCCTTTTTGTTCATATTTAGCACTTTCTTGATTAGTCAATTCAGTCTTGCGTAGATATTTTACTTCTGAAACAGATGACACATCAAAAATTGATTGACGGTTAACATATAAATCTTGAAATAATTGTTGAATACTTTCTAAATTTAATTCATTCACTCTCGATTCTAATTTTTCTTTTTCATTACTGCTCATTAACTTTTCATATTCACTCAAATGTTCTTGATTATATTTCTTTAATTGATTTTGATCTAACATTTTAACTCTCCTTGTAATTAATTCAATATGTATTCATACTCTCATTATTTGATAGTTACCCTAAAATGGACTGACTTATATATTTTAATAAATGACTAATAGAGGTTTGAAATAATATGTATAATGCACCAATACTTAATGCAGTAGCCAGTGATACATCGACTAAGCCACCAGTTTTAAAGGCAAACGGGAACTTAATAGTAAGAGGAATAGGATAAAGTAACTTTACTCCCCTTGGCGTTAACATATCTAGTATAACATGAGAGGCCATACCACCGATAATAGAAACCAAATAGTAAGTAGGAGTTTGAATCAAATTAAGGAGAAATATAATGATACCTATAAATAACAAAGAGTGAGTGAATGTCCTATGACCGAATAACAGCCTAATAATTAAACTAAGCAATTTTAATTTTCTACCAATTTTACTACCAGTGTGACAAATGTCTGGTAATAAACTTGAAACTATAGATAAACATATTACTGTAACAGTTGAGAACAAATCTGTTTGAAAGTGTTCGGTTGTTAATGCACCTACTAGTAACCCAGCAGATACGTGAGTTTTGCCTGTCATAAACCTTCTCCTTTATAGAGAACATTTTAACATAAATCACTCTAAAATACGAACATATTTTCGGTGTTAGATAAATAGTGTATCACAAAATTTAAAAAGTATATCATTAATACTTGAAAACGATTACACAATGATATATGATATAGACATAAATAACATAAAGGATGTGTTCTTTAATGGCAATGACTGTTAAGAAAGATAATAATGAAGTTAGAATTCAATGGAGAGTAGCTGATATCAAAATCCCTACTAGTGAAATTAAAAATATTTCACAAGACCAAGAAATTCATGCCGTTCCAGATTTAGATTCTAAAAATATTTCACGTATCGGTTCTACCTTTGGTAAAACTAATAGAGTGCTTATTGATACAGATGATCATGAATACATTATTTATACGCACAACGACCAAAAGGTTTATAACGAATTAACTAAATAATAACAATATACATTTTTCATTCGCAAAGTTATAAAAAACTGTCAACTTCCGCTATGTAGTTGACAGTTTTTTAATCTAAAATAATAAATACTGTATTACTTTGTATTTTTCTCAATATTAATTAAACTACACTTAGATAGGGAGGTTAAAATTATGTTTGTTGTTACAAATAGAATTACCGTAAAAAAAGGATTTGCAGAAAAAATGGCGCCAAGATTCACTAAAGGTGGAAAAATTGAAACATTGCATGGTTTTCATAAAATTGAAGTTTGGAAAGTAGTACGAGATCATGAAAGTGAAGACATGTATGTAAATACATGGTGGGAGACTGAAAAAGACTTTGAAGCTTGGACTAAAAGCGATGCATTTAAAGAAGCACATCAAAACAGAGACAAAACATCGTCTGAATCTTCACCGGTGATTAGCAGTGAAATTGTTAAAGCTACGGTGTTATCTACATTAAATTAAAAAAAGGCAATGAAGTATAGATAGGAATTGTTTATTTCAACATTTCTAACCTCTAACTTCATTGCCTTTACTATTTTATAATAATAAATGAGCCATTAACGCTATAATTGGTAAAGTAATTGCAGTTCTAATTAGGAAAATCATAAATAATTTACCTAAACTTACTGGTATTTTAGAACCTAATATTACACCACCAACTTCTGATAAATATATTAATTGAGAAATACTTAAGGCACCAATTACAAATCTTGTAATCTCACTGTGCGCATCAGCAATTAATATAGAAGGTAAGAACATATCTGCAAAACCAATCAATAATGTTTCAGAGGCTTTAGCCGCTTCTGGTATTTGCAATAATTCAAGAATTGGAATAAAAGGTTGACCAATAATTGAAAATACTGGCGTATAATTAGCTATCATAGTCGCAAGCGTTCCGATGCTCATAACGACTGGAAGGATAACAAACCACATATCTATTACAGTTTTTAAACCGGATTTCCAAAACTCTTTAAACCCTGGTGCTTTCAATCCAACAATAGTTGCCTCTTCAAAACCATATCCCAGTGCCGTTTTACCTTCAGGTAGTTTTTCTAATCTAGTATTCTCAGAAACTTCTTTAGTAAATTCATCAGGTATTTTGTTTAATGGCCAAATACGTGGCATGATCATTGCAGCAACAAAACATGAAATAATTACAGTTAAATAAAACGCAAAAAATTTATGTTGTAATTCCACAGTTTCTGCAATAACGATAGCAAAAGTAATTGAAACGACACTAAACGTAGTAGAAATCACTATGGATTCCCTTCTAGAGTATATACCTCTTTCATACTGACGACTTGTTATTAGGACACCTACAGTTCCATCACCAATAAACGAAGCTAAATTATCTACTGTAGATCGCCCTGGCAATGTGAATAATGGTCTCATAATTGGTCTAAATAAGGGGCCTAAAAATTCTAATAAACCATATTCCATTAAAAAAGGTAAGAATAGTGCAGCAAATAAAAATACTGCAACCAATGTAGGTAAAAGATCATAAAACACTAAACCACCAGTATCCTCTGAATAAATAACCTTTGAACCAAGTTTAAAATAGGTCATCCATACAAAGACGACGGCTAATAATCTTAATGTCATCCAGACTGGACCAACTTTAAATGCACTATCTAATAATCCGCCTGGTTTAACTTTATTTTTAAAAATTGTCGAATAAAGTACTGTTAATATTGCAGACAATGTAATAATTAAAATTATGATAATTGGCATTGCATCACCAAGTAGACCTTTTAGCCAATTTGCTAAAAAGGCTACAGGTAATGTAGTTTGTTTCTCACCATCTTGTGTAAATGGGACTGGAATTAAGAAAAGTATAATTCCAATAATAGACATAGTTATGAATTTCGCTCTACCTTTGGCAATCTGTTGCTTTGAGTAACCTTCCACCACTAATAACCTCTTTCTTTCTCATTATTGATGCTTTTATATTCATTGATTATGTAAATATATTAAGTAAAACAGCGAACTTTTATATAAATATAAGAATATATGTATTTTTATAAATATCATGTTAAATACTATATATCATTTTTAATTGATATGCAATATAAAAAGAGCTAATTTTCATCATAAATATGAGAATAATTAGCTCTTAAATTTCATTAAATTCGTCTTAATAAAAATAAGAAATATGGCACCCCAATGATAGCAATTATTACACCCACAGGTATATCTAATGGTGGATGAATTCCTCTCGCTAACCCATCACTGAACAAGATTAAAATTGAACCTATACAACCAGACATAATTACAACATGGAAGTAACGCTGACCTACAATAGATCTAGCGATATGTGGTGCAATTAGGCCTAGAAAACTTATACCGCCTACTACTGAAATTGAGGCGCCAGCCAGCATAACCGACAAAATAAGTAAGATCATTTTGAGTCTTTGTACTCTTGCACCAAGCGCCGTAGCAATATTTTCTCCTAAATTTAAAATATCTAATTGATAACTTAAACATAATACGAGTGGTAAAGTTATAACAAACCAGGGTATGATTGAATAAAAATTTTCAATAGTATGACCATATAAACTCCCTGTCAACCAAACTAACGCATTATTTGCATCCATAGGGTTTCTAATAAGTAAAAATTGAACTACAGCGGTACATATAGCACCGATAGCTAACCCAATTAAAGCTAAAGTTGAGCCTTTAATATTATATTTAGCAATTAAAAATGACAAAATCAAACTAATAAATAATGCACCTATGAACGAACCAATAGGTAGTACTAATAGCGGTGCTGAAGGAAATAGCATAATTACTATAATAGCTGCCAAACTTGCGCCTTTAGTTATACCTATAACATCAGGAGATGCTAGTGGGTTTCTAACTACCCCTTGAATCACCGCTCCAGAAATGGCCAAACTACTTCCTACAACTAAACCTAGTAACGTTCTTGGAATTCGGTACTCGTTTAATATAAAATCATCAAATTTTAGAATTCCATGAATTGCTTTCAAAGGACTGTACATTGTTGAACCAACACATAAACTTACAAATATGCTTACAATTAAGCAGATGATTACAACAGTATAACGAATAGATAATTGTCGTTTTGTCATACTCGTTTCACCCCTTTTAAAGTTATTAATAGGAAGTAAATTGCCCCAACAAATGAAGTGACAATACCAACTGGAGATTCGTAAGGAAATGTAATAAGTCTACTTAACATATCTGATAGTAATAATAAATCGGCACCTATCAAAAAAGTTAAAGGCACCATTAAGAAGTAATCTTTACTTATATAACGTTTAACTATATGAGGGACGATTAAACCAATGAATCCAATCGGTCCAGCTATTGAAACAGATGCACCTGCTAATACAATTACAAGTATACCTATTACAATTCTAATCAATTGTGTCTTTTGCCCCAATCCTTTCGCTATGTCATCCCCTAATTCCATAATGGTTAATTGACGTCCTAATAAAATAGTTAAAATAAGTGATAATATTAACCAAGGCATAACCGACAATACTGCAGTCCATTTCAATCCATTAAGAGATCCTACCAACCAAAACATAACAGTAGTATTAGAATCTTCATTTAGTATTATGATACCTTGTGTTAAACTACTGAAAAATAAATGAATTGCCATTCCAGCAAGAGCTAATTTAATTGGCGTTATTTTTTTCGTTGAACCAGATAGTATATATACAGTTAGACCGCCAATAAATGCCCCTAAGAAGGCTAAATATGTTGCATAGTTACCTAGTGAGGGTATTAATATCGTCACTAATACTATTACAAATGATGCACCGGAATTAACACCAAATATTTGTGGAGACGCTAATGGATTCCTAGTAATCGCTTGCATTAAGAGGCCAGCTAAGGCTAACGCACCGCCAATTAATAACCCACCAATCATTCTTGGCATTCTTACATTATGAATTAGAAATGTTTGTTTATTATTTATAGATGTAAAAAAGTATTCAAAAATATGTTTAGCATGAATTTCAGACGAGCCAATCGCTAAATTAAAATAAGCAAAAATAAAAAGAAAGCACCCACTCACAATAAATGTGAGTGCAGTGCGTCTCTTATTTGCTTTATCTAAAGCAGATTGACTATCAGTAGATCTAATAGTCATTTTTTGCCACCTTACTTTTCTTTATCTTTTTTTGAAATTTCTACAAGTTCTTTAGCCATTTCTTCAGAAGATACTAACCCTCGAGCTCTTGCCCAAGTATCACGACTAACGATACTTACACGATTATGTTTAACCGCATCTAATGTGTCCCAAACCGGATCTTTTTTCATTTCTTGATATGATGGTTCTTTAGGACTTGCTCCATCAGTCATTATAAACATACGTTCAGGATTAACGTCTTTTAACGTTTCTGCATTAAGTTGTAAATAAGGTCCTTGTAAATATTTGCTTAACCCTTTAGTGACGTCTTTATTTAATGCTTCTTTAAAGCCAAGTTGACTTAAGAATTGACCTACATAAGATTCACTTGGATGAGCTAATAATCCAGATTTAGACGCTACAGCTGGTAATACTTTTTCATTTTTATCAAATTGAATTTCATCTTTATATTTTGCAAGTTTTTCTTTATGCTCTTCTAAACGTTTCTTACCTTCATCTTCTTTATTTAAAGCTTTGGCAATTGTTTTAAAAGCTTCTATATTATCATTATAATCTCCATCAAAACTTTTTAATTCAATTGTTGGAGCAATTTTACTTAATTCTTTATAAATACCTTTGTGTCTGTTACTATCTGCAATAATTAAATCTGGTTTTAATTTACTGATTTCTTCTAAGTTGGGTTGTTTACGAGCACCAACAGATTTATAATCTCCAATTTTTTCTTTTAATGGTTTAATAATACGATTTGGTTTGTTGTCATCAGCAACCCCAACAGGTTTAACATTTAGTGCCGCTAAAGCATCTACAAATGAAAATTCCAACGCTACGACACGTTTAGCATCTTTAGGAACTTTAGTTGTGCCTAATTCGTGTTTAATTTTAATAGAATCTTTCGATGACGATTTATTACCTGAATCACCTGAACCATTATTGCTAACATTACCACAAGCAGTAACTAAAACTAATGCAAATAATAATGCGACTATACCTGCAAACTTAAAGCCTTTCATGAATTCCACTCCTTAATATGTATAGGTTTACAATACATAGTTTATTGATAACGATTATCAATGTCAATATGATTTAGTATATTTTTTAATTTTTTTATAAAAATAGATTAGAATTTTAATTATTATGGGATTTTACCTAGAAATGATAAAATAAAAAGCCATTAATCAGAATAAATTCAAAATTAAAGGCTAATATTTATTAAAGTTTATATGATTATTAATACCTACAAAGAATTGATTAACATTTTTTATTAATCAATAATGGAGAATTGACCATCTTACTATTCAAAGAGTGAATATAATTATCCTTAAAATAGTGCTTTGTCATGTGGTTATGATACATTACTTGAGAAAGCGCCTCATACTCCATAGCAAATTCTATAATATCACCAACTTTATAGTAATCTTGATTGTTTAAATTAATCATTAGATGATCACTTGATGCACCAACAATGCTAACATCATTCTTAATAGGTTTAATTTTATTTACGTCTGTGTCAACATAGCCAATATCTACAATCGCTTGTAAATAGCATTGGTTATTGTCAGATAGACGTGGTTTAATCTCTAAAATTTCCGCTTCTACTGTAATTGCATTTTGAAATAGCATTGGTATAGATTGATTTGTTGTAGTATCTATCCCTCTAAATAATGCCTCACCAATTCGTAACTCATTAATCTTACCCAAATCATTGTACATTAATTGTGGTACCATACTTGAGTTTCCACCTGATACAACTTTTAATCTAAACCCTAAATTATATTCAATAGCATCAACGAATTGATTTATCTTTAATATATCTTCTTCAGTTGGAGCCGAAGACTTGAAACACATAAAGTTAAATGCAATACCTATTAATTGAATATGAGTCATTTTGATGATTTCTTCAATATAATTTAGTACATCATAAGTTATAACCCCTTCACGTCTATCCTTCCAATCTATCATTAACATAATTTGATGTTTTTGATTTAACTGTTTAGCAATGTCATTTATCTCTCTAATTGACTCAATTTCAGTTTGCATACTCATTTTCACTGATTTAATCAGTTGAGTATATTGTTTTTTAGATGTTGGTCTTAGTAAAAGATAATCGCATTGCCCCTTGAAATCTTCATTTATATTTTCAAGTCTTGATTCTGCAAAATGGGTGAACCCTGATTGAATTAATGTTTTGATAATTCGATTATCACCAGCTACACATTTAATTACTGGGGTTAAATGTATATCATTATTTTCTAATAACGTTCTTAGTGCATATGCATTATATTCAATTTTAGATAAGTTTATATTGATTTGAGCCAATTATCTCACCTCATCTCTAATTGGATTATCAAGTTCGATATTTAAATATTTTTTCACTCTATTGTTCATACGCATGCGTAATAATGCCTTAACAGTAATCTTTGAACCAAAGAGCACATCTTTTAAAGCTTGAGCATGTGGTTTATTATCACTTATTGCTAATTTAACTTCATTTTGAACTAGAGTGAACAATTCTTCTTCAGTTACAAATTCCGTTTTTGAAAAGTGATGAATTAATTCAGCTAACTGATTCTGAATAACAGCATGCTGAAATTTCGCAATAACTTCTTCAATTGAATCTGCCAATAAACTTTGATTGGACACGTTGATATTTTTCAGTTTATGAGTAAGTGTATTTAAATCAATTCGAGACCCACCTAAATCACGCACAATAAAATTCATTTGATAATTAGGTCCTAAATTAACTATAGTATTTTGCATATGCGCTTCTAAAGCTATGCCATACTCTTGAATTAAATTGATTAAAGGCGTAATAAGTTGTCGACTATAATTTTGAATAAAGGTTAATATACCTCTATTATTTAACTCACCATTAACCCATTCGATATAACTATTAACTGTAATATGTCGATCAATTGGATTAGGATTAACCAATGCACCAGTAACAATAGTCACCCCATTGTTTGCAATATAAGGTGTTTCTCTGACAATGCATGCTAACTGTCTAGCATCCTCGTCATTTGTTTTCGCACATAAACCATAAGGTTCTATTGCAACATTTAGTTGTGGATATTGATTTAATACATTTTGTAAAGCGCTACTTAATTTAGGTCCGTCTACCGTTGTAACACTTGAAACTGTTCTGACAGCGCTCGTTGCTTGTACATTGACAGGTAATTTTATATGATATGGCTTATTGATGAGTGTCATCGTCCTAAATGATAGTGTTGCTTTCGAATCGACATCAAATGGTGTTGTTAATAAAAACTTATTAGCAATCCAATTCGCAAACTTATCGTAGATAGTATGGTTGTATTGCCATGGATGTACTAATATCACAAAATAGTCTTCTAACGAAATATGAATAGACTGTGCATATTTTCTAATTCTTATTTGATATTCAGGTATTACTTTCTTCAATATGAAATCTTCATCATTATCTATACACGTAGCTTGTGCACAGTCTTTATGGATTAACATAATTTTTAACGGTATTACTTTTTCAAACTCAGGTGAATACATTTTAACTTCATCCATAGTTAATGGCAGTTTCGTTTTAGTAAGTGGATGTGTAGGATGACCTTCTAATACTAAGCTTTCTGAATATAACAAATCATTGATTTCATTCGCGTCACTCAAATGTTGTAACCATGCAAAAAAATTTAAAGTTGTTGGCATACCAGAAAATTGCATACTAGATTGCACATTATGTTGACGTTGATAAAATTGTTTATAAATTTCAACAAAACTATCTCTACTATGTATTATTTCATCTATTAATTGCTGATGTATATTAATGTCAAAATGATTGCTTAATATTTCTAATAAAGTTTCTACTGTTGATACTTCCATTATATTAGCACCACATTGATATGCAATTGGTCCTACAAATTCATACCTTGACATTACACTGTTATGATTAAAGTGAGTAGAAAGTATACATCCATGATATTGTATATCTAATTGATCATCTTTAGTTGTAATAATAGTTTGTTCTTTCCAAATGCCTTCTTTTATTAAAGCATTTAAAATACGATATTGTATATTAGTATCCGCATTTTGCCATGCGTTTAGAATCATACTTTACTCCTCCAATTTAATTGGTCTTTGAATTATATATGCAATAAAGGCAATTACAAAAGTAAATATTCCCATTGTGATAAATGTATTAATAGGTCCCATTATTTCTGATAATGTTGTTAATATTAAACTACCTAAAGGAATCATCCCTCTATCCATCATGACGATACTTAATATTTTTCCTCGATGCTCTGATGCTATATCCTCTTGAAAATATATACGATTTGATGTTCTAGCTAATTGACCAAATAAACCTACAAGTGACATGCAGATAAACATAAATATAATGTTATGCATAATGACACCTACAAGCGCTAATCCAAATAGACAAGAACTTAAATAATACATTTGCACAGTGGTGAACTTTTTCAAAATTATGGGTAGTATAAGTGTTGCAATCATACCACCTACAGCACAAAAGGTCATTGACACACCAAAGATTTCCGAGCGACCAGGAAAAAGATCATGTACTAATACTGGTACTAGTGCAGTATACGAAAAACCAGTAGCCATGATAATCAATGACGTAATAAATATTTTTGAGGCCTGCATATTATTCTTAAAGTATTCCCACACAACCGTAAATGAAAACCCTTGGTTAGCTTTATTTGTCTCACCAACTGTCTTGAAAGTTAATGGTAAACACAATAGAACAGCAATGAAGTAACACATTGATTGCACTAGAAAAGTAAACGGTGCATGGTAAATTGAGAGTATCAATCCTGCGATTGCCGGACCTATTGAGCGACATATGTTTATGATAAAAGAATGATATGAAACGGCTTGGCTTGTATTTAAATGTACAGATAAATCGGGCAATACAGCTTGTCTTATTGGTGTTTCCGTCGCATTGATCATACCTCGAAGTGTGGCATAAATAAGGATGATAATAATCGGCACTTGTTCTAATAAAAAGGTACAAACACATAGCGTGCTTGTCACTAAAAATGAAGATGATATGGTAAATTTCAATAATTTTCCTCTATCAAATTTATCAGCTATAGCGCCAGCCCAGACACTTAATAACAAAATTGGTACGAGTCGGCAAAAATTAACCAATCCCAAATAGACTGCGTTATGATAACTAGTAAGTACATACCAATTCAAGCCAATTTGTCCTATCCAATTCCCTAGAAATAATAAAAAGGAACTAGAGAAGAAAAATTTCGCCACAGTATTCCACCTACTTATTTATAATAAACTTTATAATTGATAATGAATATCATTATCGATATTATGGATTATACAAATGATTTAGATTTTTGTAAAATAAATTTGAGGTGCAATATGGATAATTTAATTTCAATAGACAATATAGATTTACATTTAACTGATGAAGAATTAGGAGCTTTATCGTTTTTAAAGCAAGAAATGCCCCATTTAGTAAACTACATTAAAAATGAATTGCTCGTTGCACGAGATAAAATTTCTCAACGCTTAATTACATCCCTTTACAGAGAAAATTTAGTCAACGCTAAATCAAATAGTACCTTTGTCTCGTCATGTGATATTAAAAACTTTCCAATAAATGGAGAACACCAAATTATGCGCGTGCATTTTCCCGAAAGCGATAAATATTTATTCGCAAAAGTTTCCGGAACTCATGCATTTGGCCGTGTAGATGTTGAAGGTCCATTTTATTATTGTGATAGTGATGGTAGACAATGTGTTCGTATACTTCACCCTAATGAAGTATTAGCTGATATCTTAAAGGAAAATCCAGAGCTTGATAATGAGGCAAGTTCTCAATTCAAAGACGATATGGAAAACAGTGTTGCAAATATGGCGTTAGCACTTGCATATCAAGCATATGAGATGCAACATACAAATGAACCTTTATTGGAAATAATTCTTAATGAACAAGATAGTTATTTGCGTTCAGAGCAGGCAGTTATAGAGGGACATCCGCTTCATCCTGGAGCTAAATTGCGTAAAGGCCTTAATGCTAACGAGAATATTAAATATAGTTCAGAATATAATAAAGAAATTCATTTAAAGTGTGTGCTTATTCATCAAAGTGTCGCTAGAACACAATCTTTATCGTTTACTTATAATGATGAATTAGAAGCGCAATTTCCAGAACTATATAGCCAAATTAAAACTGAGTGTGATAACTTGAGTAATTTGAGTGAATATCATTTAATGATTATTCATCCTTGGCAGTTAGATAATGTATTATTAAGTCAATACGAAGAGGAAATAAATAATAATTTAATGATTCCACTAAAGATAGAAATACCTTATTACGCTGGTTTATCTTTTAGAACTTTAATGCCAAAATTCCCAAGCACGTTGCCACATATTAAGTTATCTACCAATGTACATATTACTGGTGAAATTAGAACTTTATCTGAACAAACAACTCACAATGGTCCTTTAGTAACTCAAATCTTAAATGACATTTTAAAGCAAGATAAAGATTTCACTCATTATAGAGTTGGTATTTTAAATGAATTTGCTGGTATTCACTTTTATAATATAAATGACGAAGAAGCTATTCAAACAGACCGAAGTGAGCAATTAGGAACGCTCTTTAGGGACAATGTGTACAATCTAACTGAAAAAGATAGTATTCCTATGATTCCTTCAAGTTTAGTGGTTAATTATAAATATAATGAAGAACCACCAATTATTAGTTTAATTCAACGTTATAAACATCATTACGACAAATCAAATCTTGATATCGCAGCTCAAGAATGGTTGTCAGATTACATTTCTCAATTGTTAGGCATAGTGATTCCTTTATATGCTAAATATGGCATTGCACTTGAAGCCCATTTACAAAATTCAATTGCAACGTTTAACGCTGATGGACGATTAAATACTATTTATATTCGTGATTTTGAAGGCTTACGTATTGATGAACAATTTTTAAATGAATCTGGATATACGACAAATCATTTTCACGAAAAATCTAGAATCTTGACCGATTCTAAAACAACAGTATTTAATAAAGTCTTTTACTCGACAGTTCAAAATCACATAGGTGAACTTATATTAACTGTTTCAAAATTCATTGAGGATGAAGAATTTGAATCTAAACTGTGGGATAGCGTAAGCGAAATTATTCATAACATTTTAAATAGCTTAACGAATATTAATACAAGCCACATTTCAGAAATTAAACAAATTATATTTGATAGAGACATTGATTATAAATGCGTGACAACGATGCGTTTAGAAGATGAAGCACATCACTATACTTATATTAAAGTAAGTAATCCACTACATGGTTAAACGATATTAGAAATCAAAGCTTAATTCTAAAATAAAAACCCTTTAGGCTATATAAACCTAAAGGGTTAAATCTATTATTATTGTAATCCTGATCTTTCAGAGTTGTTGTTATTATTATTGTTGTTTTTTTCGTTTTTTTGTTGCCATTCTTTTTTAGTCATAACATCATCAACTTGCATGTTAACTTCTACAACTTGTAAGCCAGTGATATATTTAACTTGCTCTTTTACTAATTCAGTAACTTTACGGAAGATTTTTGGTGCTGATTCACCATATTCTAAGATTACTTTTAAGTCGATTGCTGCTTGTTTTTCGCCAACTTCAACAGAAACACCAGTAGTTACATTGTTGCCACTAGAGAAAGCATTAGTAAAGTTATCAGCGAAACCGCCTTTCATATCTAAGATACCTTTAACTTCACGAGCTGCGATTCCAGCAATTTTTTCTACAACTTCATCTGAGAAAGTTAATTTGTTTTCAAATTGTTGTTGTTCATTTTGTTCTCTGTATTGTTCTGCTTGTTTTTGCTGTTCTTCTCTTTCTTTTTCATTAACTCCAGTTTGATTATTGTAAGCTTGTTTAGCTTTGTTATTGTTATCTACTGACATATTACATTCTCCTTTATAATTGAATTTTTTTATTATTTAGTTCTTAAATAAATTATTTAACTCCATCTATTTAAGAAATTCATGAAATCCTGTGTACGGTCTTTAATATACCCAACACCAATTCCGATTAAACATAAAACGATAACCAAAATTGTTTTCCAAAACCCTAAAGTTAGGAATAAGATTGCTATAATTAAAAATGCAAAGAAACCAATGATACGCCATTTATATGATTTAATGAAGTCAATGATTTGTTGACTTGCATCTTGTCCATTTTGATTATTATTATCAGCCATGTTATCCCTCCCTTACAGAACACGTTGTCCAGCAGTTTTTTGATCTCTGACATTTACTTCAAGTTTTCTCACTGGTAATTCAGTAAAATGTTCTACATTATGCTTAATGTCTGAACGAATACTTTCAGTTAGTGACTTAACTTGTACATCATTTGGTACTAAGAAGTCAGCCTTGATATCAATGTAGGATTTGCTTTTCTTATTATAAAGCTTCGCTACAACATTAGGTTGTCTTACTTGATCGTATTTAGTAAGTGTATCGTAAGCTGATTTTTCAACTGCTTTACGAGATACATAAATATGACCATCATCATAATCTTGGTATAATCCTGGTTTTCTATATGTTGGTTTAAAGATGCTGAATACTAATATTAAACCTATCAATATAAGTAGAGCAGCTAAACCAATTAATAGTGGTTGGAACCAATTGAATTGTAAGAAGAAGTCTTGATACTTAGATATACGACTATCTTTTATGTACATAAACAATAGGAATCCAACAATAGCAACTATTAATAGGCCGAGGATAAAGTTTTTTAGCCTTTTCACCTCGTATGCACCTCCTAAATTATTGTTGAATTATTATATAGAAAATAATACCCTTTAAATATTTTTCAAAACATTAATGAAAAACTATTAATTTAATTATATAAATATTTATTAAAGTTTTACTTTCTAGATAGAATATTCCCAAATTTAGCACAATAAAAACATATATTTTATTATTATTTTTTCAATTCTTTTTGCTTTGAACTTTTATACTGTAATATGTTTGGAAACTTATTAGAAGTTCTTGGATGATCGATACTTAATGATTTAAACAATGACCAAATCATTAAGATAATAACTATTGAAAATGGTAAAGCGGCAATGATTAATAAGTTTTGAATCGCTTGTGTACCACCTGTATAAATCATAATCATTGCAAATAATGCTAGAATAATACCCCAACTTACTTTCACAAATGATGCAGGATTGATGTCACCTTTAGAACTAAGCATACCCAATACGTATGTTGCTGAATCGGCTGAAGTCACGAAGAAGATCATAATAACTACGAGAGTAATTATGCTAAGAATAAATCCTAGTGGATAATGTTCCAACGTAGCAAATGTTGCAGTTTCAGTAGCTTCTTTTGCAATGTTAGCAATGCCTTTATCTTGTAAATAAACGGCAGATGCTCCAAATACAGCAAAGAAGAAGAAACATACAAGTGAAGGTACAAATAGAACACCAAGTATAAATTCTTTAATTGTACGACCTCTAGATACCCTAGCAATAAAGATACCTACGAATGGTGCCCATGATACCCACCAAGCCCAATAGAATATTGTCCAGTTTTGGAGCCATTGGAATTTTTCTCCTCCATTCATTGGAATACGTAAACTCATACTAAAGAAATTAAAGATATAATTACCTAAACCATTTGTAAATGTATTTAGAATATAAAGTGTTGGGCCAACAATAAATAAGCCAATTAATACAATAAAGGCTAACAGCATATTGACGTTACTAAGCGTTTTAATCCCTTTATCTATACCTGACCAAGCAGACCACGTAAACAATATAGTCGCAATAATAATTAATATTACCTGTGTACCGAAATTGTTTGGTACATTAAATAGGAAATTTAGGCCTTCATTTATTTGAAGTGCACCAAATCCGAGAGTTGCTGCGACACCTGTAACAGTGGCGATAACAGCTAATACATCAATTGCACCACCTATAGGGCCTTTCATTGATTTTTCACCAAATATAGGAACTAAGGTTGCACTTACTAATCCAGGGTAGCCTTTATGGAAACTAAAATATGCAAAGACTAATGCTACAATTCCATATACTGCCCATGCATGTAATCCCCAATGAAAGAACGAAAATTGAAATGCATCATTGATTGCAGATTGAGTACCTGCTTTATGTATAGGGGGTAACGTAAATGCGTGACTTATTGGTTCTGCAGTAGTCCAAAATACTAGTCCAATACCCATACCAGCACTAAATAACATGGCGAACCAAGAAGGTAGTGAGAATTCAGGATCTTCACCTTCTTCACCAAGTGTTATCGATGCATATCTTGAAAACAATAAATATACACAAACAAAAAATATGAATAAAACCAATAACAAATAATACCAAGAAAAATTCTTTGCTATAAATGAAGTAATGTTTTGGGTTCCTGTTTCTAATTGTTTCGGCATAAAAGCGCCATATAAAACAAATAGAGTACAAATAGCTAATGCTGTCCAAAACACAAAACTAATTGATTTTTTTCGCAACATAATACTCCTTTCAATAAAATGGTTAATAAAGCATTTAAGTCAAAATAAAATGACGTTTATCCTATTGCCTTTTTTTATAGGAATAAACGCCATTTATAAAGAAATATATATAGTTTGTTAATTTAAATTAATGACCAATTTGCCAATCATTGTATTGGATTCTAATATTTGGTGTGCTTGATAGATGTTTTCAGTGGTTAATCCTTCTATAACTTTAGTTGTTGTAGGTTGATAAATATTCTGTTCAACCTTATTTGTTATGTCTTCTAAATATTCATGATGCTTTATCATATCGTCAGTTTGATTTAATGGTCTAGCAAACATAAATTCATGTGAGAAACTTAAACTTTTTGGTTTCAAAGCATTTAAATCTTGGTCATTTTCAAAAGCTACAATAGTAGCAATATGACCTCTAGGTTTCACTAATTGAATCATGTCGTCATAGTACATATCTGTATTAAATGTACAGAATACGTAATCAACCAGTTCAATACCTTGTGTCTTAAATTGATTTATTAAACTCTCTTTGTGATTGAGTACAATATCAGCACCCATTTTTTTAGTCCATTCAATCGTTTCATTACGCGATGCTGTTGTAATCACCCTTAAACCATAGAACTTAGCAATTTGAGTAACAATACTTCCTACACCACCTGCGCCATTTATAATTAACAACGTTTTACCTTCATTTTCACTACGTTTGCGTGAAATACCAAACACATCAAACAATGTTTCATATGCTGTTATACCGGTTAATGGTAAGCTTACTGCCTGCTCAGCGCTAATATTTTTAGGTGCCTTAGCTACTAATTTCTCATCAATCAATTGGTATTCCGAATTTGATCCGTTTTGATCAGGTGAACCAGAGTAATATACTACGTCACCCTGATTAAACATAGTAACTTCACTTCCAACAGATTCAACCACACCAATCGCATCAAATCCTAGTACACGAGGTATTTTTGACACGTTCATTAATCGTTGTTTTGTATCAACGGGATTGACACTAATAGACTGAATTTTAACTAATAATTCATTTCCTTTTGGTTCTGGTATATCTAAATTATAAGTTTTAAATAAATTTCCATCTGATAGTTTAAACGGTTGTTCAAATCCAATTGCTTTCACTATTCATCCGCCACCTTTTTCAAATCTAATATTAAACTAAGTATAATATTTCAAACAAATATATAGCAATATAGAAGCCTTCAATTTAAAATACAACTAAATCTAATTTTTCCTATAAAAATCATTGAAAGGAGCATATAAAAATTGAAATTAAGTATTTTAGATTATGTTCCAATTTTTGAAGGTAGAAACGCCCATGATGCATTTAATCATAGCATTACGTTAGCCCGAACTGCTGAACAATTAGGTTATACAAGATATTGGATTGCAGAACATCATAATGTATTATCTGTTGCGTCAAGTGCACCTGAAATCGTAATGATGATGCTATTAGAACAAACACAAACGATTAAAATAGGAAGCGGAGGCGTCATGTTACCGCACTACAGTGCCTACAAAGTGGCAGAACAATTTAGAATAATGGAAGCTCGCCATCCTAATAGAGTAGATATGGGTTTAGGTCGTTCTCCGAGTTTCAAGCAAGTAAATGAAGCACTTAATGAGTATAAATCAACAAAACCAAATTTAGACAATCAAATAGAGGACTTACTACACTACTTTAGCAACAAATATGAAGCCCCACATCGATTCATGTCTATCAAAGCAACACCTGAAATTAATACTTCTCCACAAATGTTTATTCTAGGTATGAGTGAGAGAAGTGCGGAATTAGCTGCTCAAAAAGGGCTACCATTCGTCATTGCATTTATGGGACAAACTCAAACCAAGATTAATAGCCTAATAGAATATTATCGAAAACGATACAAACAATTGAATGACATTTCAAAATCTAATGAGCCGTATGTAATTATGTCGACATTTGTAGTTACTGCAAACACGCTTAATAAAGTTGATGATTTATTAGATGCATTACATTTATGGCTTTTACGCATTAATTATCTCAACCAACCTAAATCATATCCTTCTATTAATACTGCTCAACAACGTAATTATAGCACTAGTGAACGTAATAAAATTGAGCAAAATAAAAGCCGTGTCATAAGTGGATTGCCTAAAGATATTCATCTAAAATTAACTTATTTATTAAATACGTATCAAGTGGATGAAATCATGATAATGCCTCATGTATATGGGGAACAAGCAAGATTGGAATTGATTCAATTAGTCGCCAATAATTCACTTTAAACTTTGATTATTTTAGTGTTCAAGTTATGTTATTACTTACTACTACCATAAAAAATTTATGATTTCATCTGACACTTCTTTATTATGATGTAGCGCACTATGTTGCGCTTTCTCCCCTTTATATTCAGATTCTTTATATGTTTTAGAACTATTGCCCAACAAGTATTTTAAGGAGCAAGACGAACTATTAGATACCCTTCCATCAGAGTGTGTTCCGTCTTTCAAATCACCATAAATATTTAGTACTTCTATGTTTTTATTTTTATAGACATCTTTTAGATCTAATAATTTTTCATAATCAGCATTCATTTTACTAGGCTTACCATCTTTATCGACAGTAATTTCATTTACTTTTTCATTTAAATATAAAACACCGTTATATGTACCAGCTATATTTACTTCTTTTTTAAGTTGAGATAATTGTTTATCATTTCCATAATATTTCATAAAATACGCAAAAGATAAGTTTCCCATTGAATGCGCTACAAAATTATAATTATCTATATTGTATTTTGATTTCATTTTTGTAAGTACATTTTTTATGTTTTGAGCATTTTGCATAATGTCACCATTTTTATTATCTTCAAATAATATTTTTATAATTGGATTCCTAGACTTCTTTGAAATTTTGCCACTAAACTGTACTTTTCCGTTTGATAAAACATATGCTGTAACTACATCCTTGATGACACCTTTTTTTACAGCTTGATAGACCATATATTTTTCAGAATTATTGGTTCCACCACATCCATGCATAAATAAAGTTGCAACTTTCTTTTTATCATTACTTTGATAATGAGATGAATTGTTACTCTTTGATTGACATCCTACTAATGTAAAAATCATTAGGCTAATAATCAAACTAGATATTATCTTTTTAAAAATTCTCATAATAATACTCCAATTTGTTTTCTTTAAGTATAAATGATGTAGTTACAAAAATGAAAATTAAGTTAAATTGTACGTTTAAGCATATGTGGTAATAATTTGAATATATATTTTTGAATTATTTTTTCATGTGATCAAGCCAAGAAAAAATAAATAGGACTGAGAAAAGCTAAATTTTAGCATTTCCCAATCCTACCTTACAATTGTATTTATCATTGCTGTTTGTTACAAAGTTATATTAAATGCAATTATTTTATTTCCTTACTTTCCGCTAGTTCTTTGTACCAATATGCGCTCTTTTTAGCATAACGTTCTTGCGTTTCAAAATCGACATAAAATAGACCGTATCGTTTTTCATAACCATTTGACCAAGAAAATACATCCATGAGTGACCAAATGAAGTACCCTTTCACATTCGCACCATCACGAATAGCATCAGAAATGACTTCTAAATGTTTTTTCACATAATCTATACGTGCATCATCATCTACAGTTTTACGTTCCTCATCAAATTGGTCTTTATAACCAAGTCCGTTCTCAGTAATATAAATTTTATGGTAATTAGGATAATCTTTAACTACTCGCATGATTTGATCATATAAGCCTTTAGGATAAATCATCCAGTCCCAATCAGTACGTGGTACATCAACATCAAATTCACGTTGACCTACACCTTTAAGTTGATATTTAGAACCACCTTTATCACCAGTAGCATTATGTGTAATTTCAGATTCGCCATCGTAACCTCTCATCCAATCACTCATGTAGTAATTGATACCAAGGAAGTCATTTAAATCTTTAGCCGCTTCTAATACTTTATAATCCTCTTCTGGTATGTCTAATTTACCACCATTTACTGATAAAATGTGTTGAACGCCTTCCATAGTTTCACGAGAATATTTACCTAGATAAGTTGCATCTAAAATGAATTTGTTATGAATAATATCTTCTAATTCAGCCGCTCTAACATCTTCTGGATTAGTTGGATCATAAGGATATTTAGTTGGTAAAGCATGCACGACACCTATTTCACCACTATAGCCATTATCTTTAAACAATTTAACTGCTTTCGCATGTGCGACCATCATGTTGTGATGTGATTGAAACACTTTAGCAAAGTCGTATTTAATTCCAGGAGGGAATTTACCTACTAAATATTGGCCATCACCGATAGGGCCAATCTCATTAAATGTAGTCCAATAATTTACTTCTTCAAATTCTTCGAAACAGAATTTTGCATACTCAATAAAGTACTCAATTGTCTTACGATTTAAGAAATCACCATCACTATGTAGTGTCTCTGGTGTATCAAAGTGATGTAACGTTACAAATGGTTCTACATGTCTTCTATGACATTCTTTAAATAAATTATGATAGTATTCAACACCTTTAGGATTAACCTCACCATATCCTTTAGGGAATATTCGTGACCATGCAATCGAAATACGAATGCCATTCACACCAAATTTTTCACTTAATTCTAAATCAATAGGATATTTATTATAAAAATCACTTGCTGGTTCAGCTGTATACCAATAGTTTTCTTCAAGATAAGTGTCCCATGCTACACGACCTTTTCCATCTGTTTGAGTCGCACCTTCTGCTTGATAAGCTGCTGTTGCACCACCGAATATAAAATCTTCTGGTAATTTTTTCATTATACTTTCATCTCCTAATTATTTTTCAAATTGTTGTTGAACGAAGTCTAATGCTGCTTTGCCATCTCGAGTTAAATTAATGTATTCAACACCTTGTGTTTTAGCTAATTTAATACCTAGTCGATCTGTATCTTGTTTTATATCTTCATAGTTAGAAGCAACTTGAGGCGCTAAAATAATTAATTGATAGTCTTTCATAATATCCATATGTGCACCATAACCACCAGCTGCCGCTTTTACAGGTACCTGATATTCTTCTGCAGCCTTGTTTAACGCATTTGCAAGTAATCCACTTGTACCGCCACCGGCACATAAGACTAAAACGTTAGTTTGTTCGTTAATTGAATTTGATGAATTTTTAGCCGATACTTCCTCATCTGAAGGTGCTGATTCAGTTGTTGTCGTTTCATTTGCACCAGCAGTTGCTAAAATTGCATCTGCTTTTTTCGTATCAAAGTTTGCTGATACTTTTTCTTTTAATTCATTATTTACTTCTTTATTACCACGTTCTTCTTCAAGAATTTGTTCATCATATACTTTTAAAAATGGATAATAAATCATAACATCAACTACAATTAATACAATTGCTAACACAAATGACCAAAATGCAAATCCTGTGCCCATCACAATACCAAGAGGACCTGGTGTCGTCCATGGTAAGAAGATGCTAAAACTATTCATTTTAAGTACATCAACAAAGAATTTAAAGATCCATACGTTTGCTATTGGTGCAAAAATAAATGGTATGAAAAATACTGGATTTAATACGAGTGGTGCACCAAATAAAATTGGTTCATTTACTCCAAAGAATGTTGGTACAACTGATGCTCTACCAATTGCTTTATTTCGTTTTGATTTAGTTAACCACATAAACATAAATGGCACGACTAATGTAGCACCGGTACCCCCCATAGTTGCAACGAACATTTGTGTACCAGGTGTAATAATTTTATCTGCATGTTCTCCTGCTTGAATCAAATTTAAGTTTGTTTCAAGATTTGCATAAGTAATTGCAGCGATCGCTGGTTCAACAATAGATGGACCATGTATACCTACAAACCAGAAGAATGCGAAAGCACCGAAGATAAGTGTGACACCAATCCAGCCATCTGCCGCAGTAAATAATGGTTCAAAGATTTTTAATACGGCGTTCGCTACATTTGTATGAATAAATTTCCTTGATAATAAATCTAATGCATAAATAATGATAATAACCGCTGACAACGGGAAGATATCTTTAAATACCTGAGAAATATTTGGTGGCACTTCTTTAGGCATTTTTATTGTAATATTTCTTTTAATAAAGAAATTATAAACAATTACGGTAATAAAGGCTGAAATAAAGGCTGTTAATAATCCTTTAGTGCCCATAAATGCACTTAAAAATCCACCCTCTTTAATAGGATCTGCTGCTAAGAATAAAAATCCACTCATCGCAGCCATCATTGTAGAAATAAAGTTAATTTGATTGGTTTTATCTAATTTCCTGTTGTAGGAATCGGTTAAAGACTTAGCTGTTGTTCCAGCTACAATCAAACCAACAATTCCCATGGTATAGTTATATGGTTTCATCAATATACCTTCCATCGTTTTACTCCAAGTGAAGCCAAACACGTTAGGTACATATGTGATTAAAATAAATATACTTGAGAACAAGATAATTGGAATTGCTGCAATAAATCCATCACGAATCGCTCTTAAATAAATATTACGAGATATTTTTTCAAAGAACGGCTTTCCTTTTTCTATCCATGCTATTAACTTATTCATAGGGGTCAGCTCCCTTTTTTGTATAATTCAATTAAATGCTTCATTAAATCTTTTAATAATAACGTTGTCATTAAATGGTCTTGACCGTGAATCATTGTAATACTAAATGCAATGTCATCACCTTGCGCTTCTTGAGCTAATAAGTTTGTTTGAGCTTTATGTGCATTTGCAATACATTCATTTGCTTCCTCCGTAAGTTGTTCAGCTTTATCAAAATCACCTTCATTAGCAGCGTTTAATGCCTCTAATAATTTCGAACGTGCATCTCCTGCATATGCGACAATTTCAAAACCAAGTAATTGTACTTCTTCTCTGTTCATATGAATAACCTCCCCTAAGTTATTTTGCTTTCCAAGATGTTGCAGTTGTTTTTAGTACTTTATTTAAATCATCAATGTTTTTATATCCAGTTGTACGTAACCATTCTCTTGCAGCTTGTTCTCCTTGTTCAATATAAACTTTAACTGCACCAGACCATGTCGCACGCCCACATAACACACCATTGAAATGTGCACCTGCATCATGTGCAAATGTTAATGTTTCTTGGAATAATTCAGCTGATACACCAGCACTTAAATAAATATAAGGTAAATGTGTCGCTGCTTCTTGATCACGGAAATGTTGTGCTGCTTCTTCTTTTGTGTATACAACTTCACCCTCTGTAAATCCTTCAACAAAATTCATATTTACGGGTACTTCAACTTTAAGCACATCAACATTGAATCGATCTTCAGAGAATAACTTCATTGCTTCATTTACTTTACGAGGTTTTACTTTTGCAAATTCAGCACTTTTATTATCTGGAATATTATCATCATAAGTTAACACTTCTAAGAAAAATGGAATGTCTTCAGCAACACATTCTGAACCAATTCGTTCAATATAAGCTTTCTTTTGAATGTTAATCTCTTCTGAATCATCTACATCATAATAAAGTAAGAATTTAACTGCATTGGCACCCTGTTCTTTTAAACGTTTAGCAGACCATTCTACTAAGCAATCTGGTAAACGACCTTTTGCATTCACGTCATATCCAGTTTTTTCATATGCAAGTAATAAACCACACTCTTTATTACGTGCATCAGAAGCAGGTAAGCCATATTCAGGATCTAAAAGAATAGAAGATGCATATTGTGTTAACTCTTCTGATACAAGTACTTTTAATTGTTCAATTTGTTCAACTGTAGGAGGTTCTGTTTGATGTTCAGCCATCATTCTTTTTAATGCTCCACGTTGATCAAATGCTAAAGCTGAAATAATCCCATCTTGATTACTTAATTGTTCGATTGATGCTAGTTTTTGTTGTGATTTTGTCATGAATTACACCTCTAT
The DNA here is from genome assembly GCF_001808125.1 of Staphylococcus sp. HMSC14D10. Lineage (NCBI taxonomy): Bacteria > Bacillati > Bacillota > Bacilli > Caryophanales > Staphylococcaceae > Staphylococcus > Staphylococcus sp. HMSC14D10. Next base: position 30,617 of record NZ_KV792271.1, read on the forward strand.
AACTTCAATTTGTTTGAATAGTTCTTTAAATTTATCTACATTAATATGACCTGTTTGATGCTCCATTGCATTTAACATTCCAAATGCATTAGCTTTTTTCAGTAAATCTTCATCGGATTGTTGATGAACAAGACCTGATGCAATACCTGCCACTGTAGAATCACCAGACCCTACAGGATTAACGACTTCTATTTTTGGAATATTTACTTTATAAAATGTTTGATGATGTTTAGCGAAAGCGCCATCGCCACCTAAAGAAACAATAATCCATTCAATACCTTTGAATATGGGTTGAGTAACCGCTTCTTTTAAACTATCGATATCTGTAGTGACAGTAGTGTGTAATAATTGAGATAATTCATCAATATTAGGTTTTATCACTGAAGGCTTATTCTCGCTTAACAATACATCCATTAATGATTGACCAGAACTATCTAAAATCGTAGGTAGACCTTGTTTATTTGCTAATTTCACAATATCAGCGTAGTAATTTGTATTAAGACCTTTAGGTAAACTTCCAGACATCGCTATAACATTAGCTCTTTTAAATAGTTCTAAAAGATGTGTTTTATAGCTCTCTGCTTCTTCCTTGCCAATAGTTGGTCCTTGTTCAAGTATTTCAGTTTGTTGTCCTTCATGTAGAATAGCGATACAATTTCGTGTTTCTCCTTTTATTTTGAAGAAAGACTGTTCAATTTGAGCATCCGTTAATTGTTCTTCAATAAATTGACCTAATGCGCCACCTAAAAAGCCACTTGCTAACACATTTTCGCCAAATTCTGATAATACACGTGTTACATTTAATCCTTTTCCTCCAGCAGTTTTACTCGTCTTTTTAACTCTATTCACAGTATCTAGATGAAACTGTTCTAATGGGTAAGAGATATCAACTGAAGGATTTAAAGTTAATGTTAGAATCATTTCACATCTTCCTTAACCGTGATATTCACCTTTGTCCCATTTTTCTAAGAATTCATCAAAGAAATGAGGATTAGCTTGATTATCGTTATGTGCTTCTAAATGATTAATTTTAGCAATTAATTTTTTATTTTCTTCAGTAGGTTTGTATTCCGCTTTAATAAATGCATCAACGATATCGAAAATAAATAATTCGCCTGCTACTTTACCGCCGAAACTAACAACATTAGCATTTAATTCTTCTTTTGAATAAAGTGCTGATGTCATATCACGTACTAATGCTGTTCTTACACCTGGGACTTTGTTTGCTGCATTACTAATACCAACGCCTGTACCACAAATACATACGCCTAAATCTGCTTCTCCACTAGCTACTTTTTCTCCTACTTTTTTACCGAAGATAGGATAATGTGTACGTGTAAAATCATACGTACCTACATCAATAACTTCATGTCCTTGAGCTTTTAAATGTTGTGAAACTTCCATTTTTGTATCAGTTACAATGTGATCGCAACCTATAGCAATTTTCATTATTTATTCCTCCAATTAGCACATTTTATTTAACATATCTACACGGATTTGGTGACGTCCGCCATCATAGTGTCCATTTACAAATTCTTTAGCAATATTTTTTGCTAATGTATCGCCTACAATTTCAGAGCCCATTGTAATCATGCGTGCATTGTTGTGACTACGTGTCATATATGCTGAACGTTCATCTGATACTTCAGCAGCAATCATTCCTTTTACTTTTGTAGCGACAATAAAACTACCTGCACCATAAGCATCCACTGCAATTCCTAAATTATCATCGTTCTTTTGTACTTCGTGTACAACTGCTAATGTTGAATCAACAAAGTCTAATTCTTTTCCTTCTGTTACATCTACTACATCATGGTTATTTTCTTTTAAAAATGTTTTTATAACATCTTTAAGACGTTGACCAGCGACATCTGAACCAATAAAAATTGTCATAATGATTCTCCTTTGAAAATAAGATAATTAAACACATGTGTTTGAAAAAGCGCTTTCAAATATTTACACCTAAATTATAAACATAAATAAACAAATAATCAACAATAAATGTTCGAATGTTGTTTAAAATTTTGTTTTTTTAAACAAAACATTTCATTTTTATGTTTAATTACGTTCAATTATCTAAAAAAATACCAAGATTGTTTAAATAAACAATCTTGGTATCATTCAATTAATGTATCACTTCTGTATAAGCTTTTAATTTTTGTACATTATCTTCATCATTTTTATCTACAACAACTGCTGTTAAATCTTCTAAATGACATAATTGGGTAAAATCTTCTTTTCCAATTTTTGAATTATCAATTAATAAGTATTTTTCAAGTGAACGATGAAGTGCAAGTTGTTGTGTATACGCTTCGTCAATTGTAGAAGTGAGCACATCTGCATCTTTTATTCCATTACAACTAAAAAACATTTTACTAAATCGTTTTGTTTTAAGAAGCGTATTCGTCATTTCACCTACAAATGATTCAGTAAGTTCTCTCATTTCTCCACCTAATAAGTAAACTTTAAAATTTAGCGAACGCTTTTCAAATAATATTTGAAATACTGGAAAACAATTCGTAATCACTGTTAATGACTCTCGATCTATTAATTGAGCCAGTAACTCGATTGTTGTTCCAGGTCCCAAAAAAATCGTATCGTTTTCTTCAATTAAGTTAACAGCTTTCCTTGCGACAGCACGTTTTTCTTCAATATTCTCTGTGTGCTTTTCTTGATGAGACTTTTCTTTAATTTGAAAAGCTGAATTACTACGTGCACCGCCATGTATTTTAGTTAGTAATCCTTTTTCTTCTAGTTCAGCTAAATCACGACGTACTGTCATATCAGATACGTTAAGTTCCTCAACGATTTCATTCGTCCTAACCGTTCCTTTTTGATTTACGAGTTTAGTAATTTCTTCTAAACGATCGTATTTATTCATTCAAATTCTCACATCCAACTCTATTTTATTAAAAAGTTCTTTTTATAAGAACAATTGATTTTTTATAAAGATTTTAAACGCAATTTCATTCTATACTATTATATGTTTTAACACTATTATTTATTGTTTTTCAACATTCATTGCTTCTTGAAAACTAGAAAATAAATAGCAAAATATGTTGTAATAATAGTATAAGATTTATTTTTAAAAAAAACTATACAGTATTGATGATAAATGAGGTGCTCCGATTGGGTAATAAAATCGAAAAATTAAAAGAAATTGTTGATAAATCAAACAAAATTGTATTCTTTACTGGTGCAGGTGTATCGGTTGCAAGTGGTATACCTGATTTCCGTTCAATGGGTGGATTATTTGATGAAATTTCAAAAGAAGGTTATTCACCTGAATATTTATTAAGTGTTGATCATTTAAATGATAATAAAGAAAGCTTTATCGACTTTTATCATAAACGACTACTAGTAGCAGATAAAAAACCTAACATCGTCCATGAGTGGATTGCAGAGTTAGAAAAAGAAGGCAAATCTTTAGGTGTGATTACCCAAAATATCGATGGGTTACATGAAGATGCCGGAAGTGAACAGATTGATGAAATTCATGGTACACTGAATCGCTTTTATTGCATCAATTGTGGAAAAGAATATACGAAATCATATGTTATGGGACACAAATTAAGATATTGTGAGAACTGTGGTGATGTGATTCGCCCTGATATCGTATTATACGGTGAAATGCTCGATCAACCTACTGTCTTTAGAGCATTAGATAAAATCCAAAAAGCAGATACTGTCATTGTGTTAGGTTCATCCTTAGTCGTACAACCTGCTGCAGGCTTTATTTCTAACTTTACAGGAGATAATCTTGTAATTATTAATAGAGACGCTACACCGTATGATAGACAAGCAAGTTTAGTTATTCATAATGACATGACAGAAGTTGTTGAAGAAGTATTTAAAAAATAAATATAAAGTTCAAAAGCTAGAGGTTTTATGAATCTCTAGCTTTTATTGCATACAAAAAGCACTTCTCGAAATTGAGAAGTGCTTTAAACATTTCAGTTGAACACAAATTGCTAACGCAATTTGCATACAGAACTTGTAAGCAAACAAGTTTGCAACAATTCCAGCATTAACGTTTTGAGAATTGTGGAGAACGACGTGCTTTTTTAAGACCTGGTTTTTTACGTTCTTTCATACGTGGGTCACGAGTTAATAGACCTGCGCGTTTTAAAGAACCTCTGTATTCAGGATCTGCTTCTAATAATGCACGTGCGATTCCGTGACGGATAGCTTGTGCTTGTCCAGTGAAACCACCACCGTGTACGTTAACTAATACATCATAGTTACCTTTAGTTTCTGTAACATCAAATGGTTGGTTTAAGTCTAAGATTAATGATTCGAATGGTAAGTACTCACGTACGTCACGTTCGTTAACTGTGATATTACCTTCACCTGGTACTAAACGTACACGTGCTACTGAGTTTTTACGACGGCCTGTGCCTCTATATTCAACTTGTGCCAATGTAATTTCCTCCTTCTAATTAACCACGTAACTCGTAGTTTTCTGGTTGTTGTGCAGCGTGTGGATGTTCAGCGCCACCATATACAAATAATTTTTTACCTTGTTTTTCACCTAAACGTGAACTTGGTAACATACCTTTGATTGAAGTTTCAAGTAAACGTTCTGGATTATTACGTTTTAACTCACCAGCTGTAACTGATTTGATACCGCCTGGGTGGTTTGAGTGACGATAATAAATTTTATCTGATTCTTTTTTACCAGTTAATTCGATTTTAGAAGCGTTAATGATGATTACATAATCACCAGTGTCAACGTGTGGTGTATAAGTTACTTTATTTTTACCGCGTAAGATAGATGCTACTTCAGATGATAAACGACCTAATGTTTGGCCTTCAGCATCAATAACATACCATTTGCGCTCAATGTTTGATTCATTTGCCATAAATGTTTGACGCATAATAATTGTCCTCCTAAAAATAAATGCTTCGTTTTAGATTACAGGTACGTATCGCAGTCGAACCTACGAACGAGGCCTGCAATCTATTCATTCTGTTACGATTTTCAAAGCGTAAATGTTCATTTATTTTATTCCTGTATAATTTGCTTATATATCTTGTAACACAATAAGTTTCCGGGGCTTATCATGGGGTGGATATAAAACAATACCGTTAACTATGTTATATTTTATAGCTCCGTTTGTCAATGCAATTTAGTCATTTTGTAATGATTTTTTACGATGAATTTTAATATTGTCTCCAAAGTCTGTTGTTAATTCTTTTTCTGTTAAATATATCTTCTCTAAATAGAGACCTTCTGCAGGTGCTGTAAATGGTACACTATCTCTATTTTTTTCATTTAATAGCGTTGACACTTCACTTGGATGACGCTTACCTTTTCCTACTTCAATTAGAAACGCTACTAACACGCGAACCATATTATATAAAAAGCCTGACCCTGTCACAACATAGTCAAACCCTTCATCTGTTTGGATGATCTCACTTTGATATAACGTACGTACTTTGCTTTTGACTTCAGTCTTTTGAGAGCAGAATCCTGTAAAATCATGTGTTCCAATGAAGTGTTTTGCAGCTTCGTTCATTTTTGAATAATTTAAATCTTCCTTAATAAATGTCTTTAAGCCACTTTCAAAAGGATTACGATGTGTTGCTTGATATACTTTATAACGATATCGCTTGCCTAGACAGTCATAACGACAATGAAAATGATCATCGACTTGTTGAACTTCTTTGACGTATATATCTTCAGGTAGAGCACTATTCATCGCATACTTCCATTGCTGTGGTTCAATATTTAAGTCTGTATCAAAATGAAAAAATTGTTCATATGCATGTACACCTCTGTCCGTACGACTAGAAGGATGAATGCGAACATGTCGCCGATGCATACGCTTCAATATCTTTTCAAATTGTTGTTGCACAGTTCTCCCTTGCTGTTGAATTTGAAACCCTAGAAATTGACTTCCTTGATAAGAAATATTAACGAGTATACGCACTGTATTACACTCCAATATATTTTAATACTAATAATACTATGGCTATTGGGATGATACTTATTAAGCACATCGTGTCTCCAATATGCCATTGTAGCTTTCTATAACTTGTTCGTTTTACATTAGCATCATAACCACGTACTTCCATAGCGATTGCTAATTCCTCCGCTCTTTGAAAAGCTGAGATAAATAATGGAATCATTAAAGGAATAAATGCTTTTATACGTGTCATTAAGCCACCCGAACTTAACTCAGAACCTCGTGATTTTTGAGCTAGTATGATTTTATCTAATTCATCCATTAAAGTTGGAATGAATCTTAAAGCGATTGACATAATCATGCTTAATTGATGCACAGGCAATTTAAACCATTTTAATGGCGTTAGCAATTTTTCAAAAGCATCTGTTAAATCGATTGGACTCGTTGATAGCGTCATTATTGTTGCTACCATAACAATTGTGATGAGACGTAATGAAATAAAGATACCTTCTAAAATACCAGCACTATCAATTTTAATAATTCCAAAATCAACTAATCTTGTACCACCATGTGTGAAGAAGATATGCATGAAGAATGTGAATATAGTAAAAATAAATATTGGTGTTAACCCTTTTATTAAAAACCATAATTTAATCTTCGCTAAAAACATAAACATTAGAATTAATAAAATAATCCACCCAAACGTTGCAAAAGAATGAGCAAAAAATATTAAAATAATAAACATAAATACAAATAAAACTTTAGCTCGTGGATCTAGATGATGAATTACAGAGTTATTTGGTAAATATCTACCTATAATTAATTTATTCTTCATGATGTTGCCACTCCTGGTACATACTTACAAATTCTTTCTCAGTAAGTGCGGTTGTCTTAAATTTAATACCATGTTTAATTTCAATATCACGTTGTAACTGAACAATATCTGGTAAGGCTATATGCCACTCTTCAAGTTTACTACCTTGTCTAAACAACTCTTTTGGTGTGACTTGCTCGATAATATTTCCATCATTCATCACGATAATTTCTTCAGCATATTTCGCAACTTCATTCATATCATGAGATACAAGTATGATTGTTTTATTTTGTTTTAGCTGTATTTCTTTAAATAGCTCCATTACTTGTTGACGGCTCTTTGGGTCTAATCCAGCAGTAGGTTCATCTAAAACAATGACATCCGGGTTCATAGCTAAGATTGAAACAATTGCAATTTTACGCATTTGGCCACCAGACATCTGGAATGGTGACAAAGACATAACATTTCTTGGAAAACCTAACTCTAACAATAAATCAAAAGCTCTTTCTTTCACTTCTTCAACATTCATTCCAAAATTCTTAGGTCCAAACTCAATTTCTCTTTCAATATTATCTTCAAATAATTGTGATTCAGGAAATTGAAAAACTAGTCCAATTTTTTGTCTGATTGGTCTAATAAATTTATCTTTAGTTTTAGAATGAATCATAAGTTCATCATGCTCAATATTGCCATTAGTAGGTTTTAATAACCCATTGAAATGCTGAATTAAAGTTGATTTTCCACTTCCAGTTTGTCCAACAATTGCATAGTATTTCCCCTGCTCAATAGTTAAATTAATGTGGTCTAATGCTTTATACTCATATGGTGTACCCTGTTGATAGGTGTATGTAACATCATTAAACTTAATTTTCATAGCTTTTCGACCAACCCTTCGTAAGTAATAAAGTGGTCATCAAATCCTAAAAGTTGATTAATTTTCATTGAGAAAGGTAAATCTAGTCCAATTTCTTGTAACATTTTTATATCTTTAAATATTGTTTGTGGATTTCCTTCTTTATAAACTGTTCCTTGATTCATTACTATGACATGATCACCTTCAAGCGCCTCAGTTAAGTCATGCGTAATCGAAATAATTGTTACATCTTTAGTTGCTTTAACTTCTTGTATTAAACTTATCAATGATTTCTTGGCTTGAGGATCTAACATAGATGTCGCTTCATCTAATATAATGACTGAAGGACTTAATGCTAACACACCTGCAATAGCTACTCGTTGCTTCTGTCCTCCTGATAATGAATGTGGTTCACTATCAGCATAATCGGTCATTCCAACGTCACTAATAGATTGTGCTACTATTTCTTTCATTTTTTCAGTTGGAACAGCGTAGTTCTCTAAACCAAACGCAACATCGTATTTAACAATCGAACCTACAAATTGATTTTCTGGATTTTGGAAGACAATTCCAACGTGTTCTCGTATATCTTTGAAATTATTATTGGAGATTGGTGATTGATTGAAAAAAATCGTACCATTGGTCGCAATTTCAATACCAACTATTAATTTAGCTATTGTTGATTTTCCTGACCCATTATGTCCAACAATTGAAGTCCATTGATTTTTAGGAATCTTAAAGGATACATTATTTAATGTGAAGGCTGCATCGCCTTGATATTGAAAGTCAACTTGCTTAAGTTCAATAATATTAGTGTTATTCGCCTTCACTAGAATCCCTCCTAAAACTTTGTACTAGTATAGTTTACATGAATATGAATTGCATGTATATTATTGTTTTATTTCATTTTTTCAAAATAAAAAAGGACCGGACAGAATTCATTTTGAATCCATTGTCCCGCCCCCTATTAAAGATGACTAAAACTGAAAAACTAAATAAAAACTTTCATTTCGGTCAACTAATGCGATTTTTCAATATAAACTATGACCATTTGAGTTCTTAGTATTATATATAATAATTTATTGGTTGAATAGAAGCTAATTGCTTCTTTGAAAATAAAAAAGCGCGCACCCCATCATATTTTAGTTGAGTTCACGCTTTGAAATATATTTAATTGATGGGGCACTCTGAGCTAGACAATATTTGTATGTGGCAAACATTATCGTTGCACTCATTTGCTTTACATATAAGTAGTTAGTGTATTTATATCTTGAATTAATCTACTAATTCGATGATAACTGATTCAGCACCGTCTCCGCGACGAGGACCTACTTTAAGAATACGAGTGTAACCACCTTGACGTTCTGTATAACGTTCAGCAATTTCACCGAATAATTTTTGAAGTGCAGTTTGTGTAGTTTCATCTTCATTTAAAATTTCAACATTACGTAATGTTTTTGCAGCATTACGACGAGAAGCTAAATCTCCTTTTTTACCTAAAGTGATTAATTTCTCAACAACACTACGAACTTCTTTTGCACGAGCTTCTGTAGTTTCAATGCGCTCACTAACGATAAGTGAAGTAGCTAAGTCACGTAATATAGCTTTACGTTGATCAGAAGTACGACCTAATTTTCTGTAACCCATGAGTTGACCTCCTTTAACTTATTAATCTTCTTTTCTTAATCCTAATCCTAAATCTTCTAATTTATATTTAACTTCTTCTAGAGATTTACGACCTAAATTACGAACTTTCATCATATCAGCTTCAGATTTATCAGCTAACTCTTGAACTGAATTGATTCCTGCACGTTTTAAACAGTTGTATGAACGTACTGATAAGTCTAATTCTTCAATAGACATTTCAAGTACTTTTTCTTTTTGATCTTCTTCTTTTTCAATCATGATTTCAGCATTTTGAGCTTCATCTGTAAGACCTACAAAAATATTTAAATGTTCAGTCAAAATCTTAGCAGCTAATGATACTGACTCTTGTGGAGTGATTGAACCATTAGTCCAAACATCTAAAGTTAATTTATCAAAATCACTACTTTGACCGACACGTGTGTTTTCAACTGTATAGTTAACACGTTCAACTGGTGAGTATAGTGAATCAACAGGAATTACACCGATTGGTAAATCACTAGTATTATTTTGTTCTGCTAATGCGTAACCTCTACCCTTATTAGCAACTAGACGAATTTTTAAATGTCCACCTTTAGACACTGTTGCGATTTTAAGTTCTGGATTTAGAACTTCTACATCACTATCGTGAGTAATGTCACTTGCAGTAACTTCGCCTTCATCTCGAACATCGATTTCTAATGTTTTATCTTCTTCAGAATAAATTTTAAGTGCTAATTTTTTGATGTTCATAATAATTGTAGAAACATCTTCAACAACATTATCTATAGCTGAGAATTCGTGTAAAACACCTTCGATTTCAATGTACTTAACGGCTGCACCTGGTAATGAAGATAGTAGGATACGACGTAAGGAGTTTCCTAGTGTAGTACCGTAGCCACGTTCTAGTGGTTCAACAACGAACTTACCGAATTTAGCATCTTCACTAATTTCAATTGTCTCAATTCTAGGTTTTTCAATTTCTATCATTTACAAAAATCCTCCTTAATTACGTCGACTTAATTTTAAACTGTTTCGCTCAGTGACCTGTAACAATAACAATCTATTATAAATTAGACGCGACGACGTTTTGGTGGACGACAACCGTTATGAGGTACTGGAGTAACGTCTCTGATTGCAGTTACTTCTAAACCAGCTGATTGTAATGCACGGATAGCTGATTCACGACCTGGTCCAGGTCCTTTTACTGTTACTTCAACAGTTTTTAAACCATGTTCCATTGCAGATTTTGAAGCAGTTTCAGAAGCCATTTGAGCTGCGAATGGTGTTGATTTTTTAGATCCTTTGAAACCTAATGCACCAGCTGATGACCAAGATAAAGCATTACCAAATTCATCAGTGATAGTTACGATTGTATTGTTGAATGTTGAACGGATGTGAGCCACACCATTTTCAATATTCTTTTTAACTCTACGTTTACGAGATACTTGTTTACGTGCCATTTATATTTGCCTCCTTTACCTATTATTTTTTCTTGTTAGCTACAGTTTTTACTGGGCCTTTACGAGTACGTGCGTTGTTTTTAGTTTTTTGACCGCGAACTGGTAAACCACGACGGTGACGGATACCACGGTATGAAGAAATTTCCATTAAACGTTTAATGTTTAAGTTTTGTTCACGACGTAAGTCACCTTCAACTTTATAACTGTCAACAACTTCACGAATACGACCTAATTCATCATCTGTTAAATCTTTTACACGTGTGTCTGCTGATACGTTAGCTTCTTCAACGATTTTTTTAGCTGTTGAAGTACCAATACCATATACATATGTTAATGAGATAACAATGCGTTTTTCACGTGGGATATCTACTCCTGCAATACGTGCCATATATATTTACACCTCTCTTTTATTAACCTTGTCTTTGTTTGTGCTTAGGATTGTCACAAATTACCATTACTTTACCTTTACGTTTAATGACTTTACATTTTTCGCAAATTGGTTTAACTGATGGTCTTACTTTCATTTTTATACCTCCCTATATTATGGAGTGACGATTATTTATAACGATAAGTAATTCTACCGCGTGATAAATCATACGGAGACATTTCTACAGTTACTTTGTCGCCAGGTAGAATACGAATATAATTCATTCTAATTTTACCACTTACGTGAGCTAAAATCTCATGACCATTTTCTAATTCTACTTTAAACATAGCATTTGGTAAAGTATCTAATACTGTACCTTCTAATTCAATTACATCTTGTTTCGCCATTGATTAACTTCCTCCCTTTTTACAATAGTAAGGTAATCGTCAATAGACAACTTCAACGATACGAATCTAATATAGTGACTAGTTAAAATAAGTTTAACAAAATGCGGGAATTATTATCGTCATTCGACACTCAGAAAATTAATTCTTGCCAGAGAAACCTAATCAAATTCACATAAATCTAGACCGTATTAAGTTGATCTATTTTAATTGATCTAAGATATCAATGACATCTTTGGTTACATCGTCAATATCTTTCGCACCATCAATGTTTTTTAGCACACCTTTTTCATTATAGTACTCTAAAATAGGTTTTGACTGTTTAACATTAACGTTTAAACGATTAGATACTGTTTCAGGATTATCATCTTCGCGTTGATAAAGCTTTCCACCATCGATATCACAAATACCATCAACCTTTGGAGGATTAAATACAAGATGATAAGTCGTACCACATTTTTCACAGATACGACGACCTGTAAGACGATTCATTAATTCTTCCTCAGGAACTTCGATGTTAATGACAGCATCGATGTTTCTACCAAGCTCAGACATAATATCATTTAACGCCTCAGCTTGATCGATTGTTCTTGGGAAGCCATCTAATAAAAATCCTTTTTTTGCATCGTCTTCAGATATTCTTTCTTTAACGATACCTACAGTAACTTCATCAGGGACTAATTCTCCACGATCCATGTAAGATTTAGCTTCTTTTCCTAAATCTGTTTCATCTTTAATCGCTTTTCTGAACATGTCACCAGTAGATATATGTGGTATTGGGAATTTCTTAACAATTTCACTCGCTTGAGTTCCTTTACCTGCGCCAGGTAAACCCATTAAAATGATATTCATAAATTGCCCTCCTACAAATTATCTACCACCAAAGCCTTTATATTCTTTTTGACTCACTTGAGCTTCAAGTGATTTCATAGTTTCAATTGCGACACCAATTACGATTAATAAACTTGTACCACCAATTTGTATAGATTGAGGTAAACTCATGAATTTAGTCGCTAATATTGGTAATATCGCAATGACTGCTAAGAAAATAGAGCCGACAAAAGTTAAGCGATAAAGTACTTTAGTAATATATTTTTTAGTTTGTTCACCAGGTCTAATACCTGGAACGTAACTACCTTGTTTCTTCAAGTTATCAGCCATTTTTTCAGGATTAACTTGAACAAAGGCATAGAAATACGTAAATGCGATAATTAATACTACATAAACAATCATACCATAAGTGTTTGAAGGGTTTGCATATTCAGATATAGTTTGCGCCCAATCAGCTTTCGGGAAGAACAATGTTAATGTTCTTGGCAATAAGAAAAATGCCATCGCAAAAATTACTGGAATTACCCCTGCAGAGTTAACTTTTAAAGGTAGATAAGTTGCTTGTGATCCTAATCTTTGTGCAGACTGTTTTTTAGCATATTGGATAGGAATTTTACGTTTCGCTTCTAGTACATAAATAGCCCCAATTGTGAGTAAAACTAAACCTACTATTAAACCAATAACCTTTAACCATGCTAATGTAGTATCATCATTACCAACGAATGCTTGTTGCACGAATTGAATAATTGATGAAGGCAAAGTTGATAAAATACCTGCAAAGATAATGATAGAAATACCATTACCAACTCCGAATTGAGTAATTTGATCACCAAGCCAAATTAGAAATGCAGTTCCTGCTGTTAAAACAATGGCAATCAATAAATAACTCATAATAGATTGGTGAATAATTAATTTACCACCTAAATAGTTATTAAATTGGAATGCCATACCAATTGACTGTATAAAAGCCAAAATGATAGCGAAATAACGTGTTACATTGCTAAGCTTTCTTTTACCTACTTCACCTTGTTTCGCCCATTCAGAGAATTTCGGAACAATATCCATTTGTAGTAATTGCATTACGATAGATGCGGTGATGTAGGGCATGATGCCCATAGCAAATATTGAAAAGTTCTTTAAGGCTCCGCCACCAAACGTATTAAGAAGAGCGGCGACTCCTTGATCAGAACCTTGTTGTTCAAAAGGCTCAGGGTTAACTCCTGGAGCCGGAATGTAAGTTCCTATTTTGAATATAACTAACATTGCTAAGGTAAAGAAAATCTTGTTTCGAACTTCTTTAGTTTTAAAGAAGCTCACAAGCGTTTGAAACATTAGATCACCTCGTGTGCTCCACCTTTTGCATCAATTGCTTCTACTGCTGAAGCTGAGAATTTATGAGCTTTCACTGTCAATTTTTTATCAAGTGAGCCATTACCTAGTACTTTGATACCAGATTTTTCATTCTTAACTACACCAGTTTCAACTAATAAAGCTGGAGTTACTTCAGTACCATCTTCAAATTTATTAAGTTGGTCTAAGTTAACAATAGCATATTCTTTACGATTAATGTTAGTGAAACCACGTTTTGGTAAACGACGGAATAAAGGTAATTGTCCACCTTCAAATCCAGGTCTTACGCTACCACCTGAACGTGCTTTTTGACCTTTTTGTCCGCGACCACTAGTTTTACCGTTACCAGAACCAGCACCACGGCCAACGCGGTTACGTACACGACGTGAACCTTCAGCTGCTTTTAACTCATGTAATTTCATTATATAGGCACCTCCTTAATTATTTTTCTTCTACTGTCAATAAGTGTCTAACTTTGTTGATTTGCCCACGGATAGCAGGGTTATCTTCAACTACTACTGAACTATTAGTCTTTTTTAGACCTAAAGCTTCAACAGTTTTACGTTGTGTTTCAGGACGACCAATAACACTACGAGTGAGGGTAATTTGTAATTTAGCCATTATTTATTTTCCCTCCTTAATTATATAATTCTTCTACTGATTTGCCGCGTAATTTAGCAACATCTTCAGCATTTTTAAGGTTTTGTAAACCATTGATTGTAGCACGAACCATATTGATTGGTGTGTTAGATCCTAATGATTTACTTAAGATATCAGTGATACCTGCTAATTCTAATACGGCACGAACTGGACCACCAGCGATAACTCCTGTACCAGGTGCAGCAGGTTTCATGAATACGCTACCTGAACCATAACGGCCAGTGATAGTGTGAGGAGTAGTTCCTTCAACACGCGGAACAACTACTAAATCTTTTTTAGCTGCTTCAACAGCTTTTTTGATAGCTTCAGGTACCTCTTGAGCTTTACCAGTACCGAAACCTACACGACCATTTTTGTCTCCAACTACTACTAATGCAGTGAAACGGAAACGACGACCACCTTTAACAACTTTAGCAACACGGTTGATTGTTACAACGCGTTCTTCAAATTCTTTCGTTTCTTCTTCTCTACGAGCCATGTATTTGTCCCTCCTTTAAATTAAAATTCTAATCCGCTTTCTCTAGCAGCTTCTGCTAAAGCTTTTACTCGACCATGGTATAAGTAACCGCCACGATCAAATACGATTTCTTTAATACCTTTGTCTGATGCTTTTTTAGCAATTGCTTCGCCTACTTTAGTAGATAAATCTACTTTAGAAGTTGAATCGCTTGCGATATCTTTATCTTTTGATGAAGCTTGAACTAAAGTTTCGCCTTTAACATCATCGATAATTTGTGCATAAATGTGTTTGTTTGAACGATATACATTTAAACGTGGTTTTTCAGCTGTACCTGATAATTTAGTACGCACACGAGCATGTCTTTTCAAACGCACTTTGTTTTTATCAATTTTACTGATCATTGTATTACTCCTTTCTTAAGAGAGTTATCTATTATTTACCTGTTTTACCTTCTTTACGGCGAACATATTCACCTTGGTAACGGATACCTTTTCCTTTGTAAGGTTCTGGAGGTCTTACTGAACGGATGTTAGAAGCAATTGCTCCAACTTGTTCTTTAGATACACCAGATACTCTAACAGTTGTGTTTTTCTCTACTGCGAAAGTAATGCCATCTTCAGCTTTAATTTCAACAGGATGAGAGTAACCAACGTTTAATACTAAGTCACTACCTTGCATTTGAGCACGGTAACCTACACCAACAAGCTCAAGTGTTTTTTCGAAACCTTGAGAAACACCTTGTACCATATTATTTAATAAAGCACGAGTTGTACCATGAACTGTTCTATCTTCTTTAGACTCAGTAGGTCTTACAACTTCGATAGTGTTTTCTTCTTGTTTGAAAGTCATTCTTTCGTTAAATGTTCTAGTTAATTCACCTTTAGGACCTTTTACAGTAGCAGTATGACCATCAAAAGTTACTGTAACGTCGCTAGGGATGTCAATAATTTTCTTACCAACACGACTCATGTTATGGCACCTCCTTATTTATTATTACCAAACGTATGCGATAATTTCTCCGCCAACGTTACGTTTTCTAGCTTCTTTGTCAGTGATAACACCTTCAGAAGTTGAAACTAATGCAATACCTAAACCATTTAATACTTTAGGTACTTCGTTTGCTTTAGCATATACACGTAAACCAGGTTTAGAGATACGTTTTAATCCTGTGATAACACGTTCATTGTTTTGACCATATTTTAAGAATAAACGAATAACACCTTGTTTATCATCTTCAACGTATTCTACGTTTTTAATGAAACCTTCACTTTTTAAGATTTCAGCAATTTGTTTTTTAATGTTAGACGCAGGTAATTCTAATTTCTCGTGACGCACCATGTTTGCGTTTCTTACACGAGTAAGCATATCTGCGATTGGATCTGTCATTGTCATTGATTGTTGCCTCCTTTCAGACTCTTATATATTACCAGCTAGCTTTACGTACGCCAGGGATTTGCCCTTTGTAAGCTAATTCACGGAAACAAATACGGCATAATTTGAATTTACGATATACAGAATGTGGACGACCACAACGTTCACAACGAGTATATTCACGTACTGCATATTTTTGTTTTTTCTGTTGCTTAGCAACCATAGAAGTTTTAGCCACTTAATTAGCCTCCTTTTAGAGATTATTTACGAAATGGCATACCGAAGTTTGTTAACAATTCACGAGCTTCCTCGTCAGTGTTAGCAGTTGTTACGATAACAATATCCATTCCTCTTACTTTACTTACTTTATCATAGTCGATTTCTGGGAAAATTAATTGTTCTTTAATTCCTAAAGTGTAGTTACCACGACCATCGAATGCTGTTTTAGAAACACCTTGGAAGTCACGTACACGAGGTAATGAAACTGCGATTAATTTATCTAAGAATTCATACATTCTTTCTCCGCGAAGTGTAACTTTCGCACCGATTGGCATACCTTCACGTAAACGGAATGTTGCAACTGATTTTTTTGCTTTTGTTACTAATGGTTTTTGACCAGTGATTAATTCTAATTCTTCTACAGCGGTATCTAACACTTTAGAGTTTTGAACTGCATCACCTACACCCATATTTACAACGATTTTTTCGATTTTTGGTACTTCCATTACAGAACTATAGTTGAATTTTTTCACTAAATTTTCAGTAACTTCAGTATTGTATCTTTCTTTTAAACGGTTCAAAGTGGATCCTCCTTTCAACTAGTTATTAATTATTAGTTTTGATTTCTTCGCCAGATTTTTTAGCGATACGAACTTTTTTACCATCAACAAATTTGTAACCAACACGAGTAGGTTCGTTTGTTTTAGGATCTAATAATTGTACGTTAGAAACATGGATTGCTGCCTCTGTTTCTAAGATTCCACCTTCAGGATTTAATTGAGTTGGTTTTTGGTGTTTTTTAATAACATTAACACCTTCCACAACGACACGGTCTTTTTTAGGTTCAGTAGCGATTACTTTACCTTCTTTACCTTTGTCTTTACCTGCGATAACTTTTACGTTGTCACCTTTTTTGATATGCATGTGGGCACCTCCTTAAATGATTTGGTTTTTATAAATTAAAGTACTTCTGGTGCTAATGAAACGATTTTCATGAAGTTACCTTCACGTAATTCACGAGCAACAGGACCAAAGATACGAGTACCACGTGGGCCTTTGTCATCACGAATAATGACACATGCATTTTCATCAAACTTGATATAAGAACCATCATTACGACGAACGCCTGATTTAGTTCTAACGACAACAGCTTTGACTACGTCACCTTTTTTAACAACGCCACCTGGTGTTGCGTTTTTAACAGTACATACGATAACATCGCCGATGTTCGCTGTTTTGCGACCAGATCCACCTAATACTTTAATTGTAAGAACTTCACGAGCACCAGAGTTGTCTGCTACTTTTAAACGAGTTTCTTGTTGGATCATTAGTTAAACCTCCCTTATCTCTAATCTTGTATTAAATAATTACTGACTCTTCAACAATTTCTACTAAACGAAAACGTTTTGATGCTGATAAAGGACGAGTTTCTTGAATTTTAACAATGTCTCCTAATTTAGCTGAATTGTTTTCATCATGAGTTTTGTATTTTTTAGAGTATTTTACACGTTTACCGTATAATTTGTGTGTTTTGTAAGTTTCAACTAATACAGTGATAGTTTTGTCCATTTTGTCTGAAACAACTTTACCTACATAAACTTTACGATCGTTTCTTTCACTCACTTTTGTAACCTCCTCTTTCGAATTTATTATTGATTAGCTTTGCTTTCTTCGATTTCTCTTTCACGAGCAACAGTTTTTAGACGTGCAATTGTTTTTCTAACTGTACGAATACGTGCAGTTTCCTCTAATTGACCTGTAGCTAACTGAAAGCGTAGGTTAAAAAGCTCTTCTTTTGAAGATTTGATTTGTTCTTCGATTTCTGAAGTGGTTAAGTCTCTAATTTCCTTAGCTTTCATTTGTTTCACCACCCAATTCTTCACGTTTTACAAACTTAGTTTTCACTGGAAGTTTGTGACTTGCTAAACGTAATGCTTCACGAGCAACTTCTTCTGATACGCCTGCAACCTCGAATAAAATTCTACCTGGTTTTACAACAGCGATCCAGCCTTCAACGGCACCTTTACCAGCACCCATACGTACTTCTAAAGGTTTTTTAGTGTATGGTGTATGAGGGAAGATTTTAATCCAAACTTTCCCGCCACGTTTCATGTAACGTGTCATAGCAATACGAGCAGATTCGATTTGACGAGATGTGATCCAAGATGTTGTAGTAGCTTGTAATCCATACTCACCAAATGTTACATAATTACCGCCTTTTGAACGACCAGTTGTTTTAGGACGATGTTGACGACGATATTTAACACGTTTTGGTAGTAACATTATTATTTTCCTCCTTCACTAGTATTCTTAGTAGGAAGAACTTCACCACGATAAATCCATACTTTAACACCTAATTTACCGTAAGTAGTGTCTGCTTCAGCATGTGCATAATCGATGTCAGCACGTAAAGTATGAAGTGGAACAGTTCCTTCTGAATATTGTTCAGCACGAGCAATGTCAGCTCCGCCTAAACGACCTGATACTTGAGTTTTGATACCTTTAGCACCAAGTTTCATAGCTCTTGAAATAGCTTGTTTTTGTACACGACGGAATGAAGCACGGTTTTCTAATTGACGTGCAATATTCTCAGCAACTAAACGAGCATCGATATCAATTTTTTTGATTTCGATAACGTTGATGTGTACTTTTTTATCAGTTAAGTTGTTTAATTTATTACGAAGTTTTTCAATTTCTGATCCGCCTTTACCAATTACCATACCTGGTTTACCAGTGTGAATAGCAATGTTAATACGGTTAGCAGCACGTTCGATTTCAACGTGAGAAACTGATGCTTCTTTTAATTCGTTATCAATGAATTTACGGATTCTTAAATCTTCGTGTAAAAGTGAAGCGAAATCTTTTTCAGCATACCATTTAGCTTCCCAGTCACGGATGATTCCGACACGAAGTCCGATAGGATTAATTTTTTGACCCACAGTGTTCCCTCCTTAAATAGTTATTAAGCTTCTTTAGCTTCTTCTTTACCGTCACTTACGACGATTGTAATGTGGCTTGTACGTTTATTGATAGCACTTGCACGACCTTGTGCACGTGGACGGAAACGTTTTAAAGTTGGTCCTTCATTTGCATATGCTTCTTTAACAACTAATTCATCAGTGTTCATGTCATAGTTGTGTTCAGCATTTGCTAAAGCAGACATTAATACTTTTTCAATTACTGGTGATGAAGCTTTGTTAGTTAATTTTAAAATAGCAATAGCTTCTCCAGCATTTTTACCTCTAATTAAGTCAAGAACTAATCTTACTTTACGAGGTGCGATTCTGATTGTTCTAGCAACCGCTTTTGCTTCCATTAGGATTTCCTCCTCTACTTTTATTTATTATCTTCTAGTTTTTTTATCGTCTGCAGCATGTCCTTTAAATGTACGAGTTGGAGCAAATTCACCTAATTTGTGACCTACCATATCTTCAGTTACATAAACAGGTACATGTTTACGACCATCGTATACCGCAAAAGTATGACCGATGAAATTTGGGAAAATTGTAGAACGACGAGACCATGTTTTGATTACTTGTTTCTTTTCACTTCCGTCTTGAGCTTCTACTTTTTTCATTAAATGATCATCGACGAAAGGTCCTTTTTTAATACTACGAGCCATTTGGGCGCCTCCCTTCTTATTGTGTGCGTGCAGCAATTAAGCCGCACACCCAAATAAGTTGTTATTATTTTTTCTTACGTCCACGAACGATAAGTTTGTCTGATGATTTTTTACCACGACGAGTTTTCTTACCAAGCGTTGGTTTACCCCATGGTGACATTGGAGATGGTCTACCGATAGGTGCACGACCTTCACCACCACCGTGTGGGTGATCGTTAGGGTTCATTACTGAACCACGAACTGTAGGACGGATGCCTTTCCATCTAGAACGTCCTGCTTTACCAACATTAACTAATTCATGTTGTAAGTTACCAACTTGACCAATTGTAGCACGGCAAGTTGATAAGATCATACGAACTTCACCAGAACGTAATCTGATTAGTACGTATTTACCTTCTTTACCAAGTACTTGTGAACTTGCACCCGCTGAACGAGCTAATTGTCCACCTTTACCAGGTTTTAATTCGATATTATGAATTACAGTACCAACTGGAATGTTTTGTAATGGTAATGCGTTACCAACTTTAATGTCAGCATCTGCACCACTCTCAACTACTTGGCCTACTTGTAATCCTTTTGGAGCAATAATATATCGTTTTTCACCATCAGCATATACTAATAAAGCAATGTTAGCTGAACGGTTTGGATCATATTGAATTGAATCAACTTTTGCAGTGATTCCATCTTTGTTACGTTTGAAATCGATAACGCGGTATTGACGTTTATGTCCTCCACCATGGTGACGAACTGTCAATTTACCTTGGTTGTTACGACCCGCTTTTTTCGGTAGCGGTTGTAATAATGACTTTTCAGGAGTAGATTTCGTGATTTCTGCGAAATCTAAACTAGTCATATTACGACGACCATTTGTTATTGGCTTATACTTTTTAAGAGCCATTGTCGCTTACCTCCTTAATGGTAACTTTTATTTTATTGTTTAGTTGAATAAGTCAATTGAACCTTCTTTTAAAGTAACAATTGCTTTTCTTCTTTTGTTTGTATAGCCTTGGTAACGGCCCATACGTTTTTTCTTAGGTTTGTAGTTGATGATGTTTACATTTGCAACTTTAACGTCGAAAATTTCTTCAACTGCAATTTTAACTTGTGTTTTATTAGCACGAGTATCTACGTCAAAAGTATATTTATCTTCAGCCATTGCTTCAGAAGATTTTTCAGTGATTACGGGGCGCTTAAGAACATCTCTTGCTTCCATTATCCGAGCACCTCCTCAACTTTTTTCGCAGCTGATTCAGTAATAATAACACTGTCAGCGCTAGTAATATCTAAAACGTTTAATCCTTGAGCTGTACTAACTTGTACACCAGGAATGTTACGTGCAGATAATTCAACGTTTACGTCTTCGCTATCAGTAACTACTAACACTTTTTTAGGTTGTTCAAGTGTAGTTAATATATTTTTGAATTCTTTTGTTTTTGGAGCTTCAAAACCAAAATTATCAACGATAGTGAAGTTGTTTTCTTTAACTTTGAAAGATAATGCAGAACGTAATGCTAAACGACGCATTTTCTTAGGCATTTTGTATGCATAGCTTCTTGGTGTTGGTCCGAATACGATACCACCACCACGCCATTGTGGAGCACGGATTGTACCTTGACGCGCACGTCCTGTACCTTTTTGTCTCCATGGTTTACGTCCGCCACCACGTACAGCTGAACGATTTTTAACTGCGTGAGTTCCTTGACGTAATGAAGCACGTTGTAAGTTAATTGCTTCGAAAAGAACACTGTTGTTTGGTTCAATAGCGAATACTGAATCGCTTAATTCAACAGAACCTGATTTAGATCCGTCTACTTTTAATACATCATAATTAGCCATTATGCTTTTCCTCCTTTCGCTACTTATTATTTATTACCTTTTTTAATTGAAGTTTGGATTTCTACGAAACCTTTTTTAGGTCCAGGCACGTTACCTTTTACTAAAATTACATTGTTTTCTGTATCAACTTGAACTACTTCTAAGTTTTGAACAGTAACTGTATTTCCACCCATACGTCCAGGCATTTTTTGGCCTTTGAATACTCTTGAAGCATCTGAAGCCATACCTACTGAACCTGGGGCTCTATGGAAATGAGAACCGTGAGCCATTGGTCCACGACCTTGGCCATGACGTTTAATAGCACCTTGGAAACCTTTACCTTTTGAAGTTCCTGTTACATCAATAATGTCTCCAGCTTCAAAAGTATCAACTGTGACTTCTTGACCTACTTCGTATTCTTCAACATTAACGTTTCTGAATTCGCGAATGAAGCGCTTAGGTGCTGTGCCCGCTTTCTTAGCGTGACCTTCAGCTGGTTTATTAGCATATTTATTAGATTTAGCATCTTTTTTGTATGCTTTTTTGTCTTCAAAACCTACTTGGATAGCGTTATAACCATCTACTTCTTCAGTTTTCTTTTGTAATACTACATTTTGACTTGCTTCTACTACTGTAACTGGGATTAATTCACCGTTTTCTCCGAATACTTGTGTCATCCCAATTTTTCTTCCTAAGATTCCTTTGGTCATCGAAAGTCCACCTCCTAAAATTTTCTATTATAATTTAATTTCGATGTCTACACCAGATGGTAAGTTTAATCCCATTAGGGCATCAACTGTTTTTGGTGTTGGGTTAACAATATCGATTAAACGTTTATGAGTACGTTGTTCGAATTGTTCACGTGAATCTTTGTACTTATGCACCGCACGAATAATTGTATAAACTGACTTTTCAGTTGGTAACGGGATTGGTCCAGAAACTTCTGCACCAGAACGTTTTGCAGTTTCAACAATTTTCTCTGCTGATTGATCAATCACACGGTGATCGTAAGCTTTTAATCTGATTCTGATTTTTTGTTTTGCCATAATTTTCCCTCCTTATTCGTCTACTTTAAAAGTGATAGACTTCTCCACGAAAACTATCTCACACAACGCCATGGCAAAGCGGCCGGGTGTGTCAGTAACCTTTCGCTTCATCGCTTTCATCAAGTCCAACATTAGATATGTTACAGGAAAAACAGTGATAAATCAAGGTTTTTCTGTAACTTTTTGTACTTTGTCTAACACATACTTAAGTATTGTACTTTAAATAGTTTTGTACATCAACCATTTTAAGTAAATTTTTTCCCTTTTTTTGTTTTTACTTTATAATGTATATAAGTTAAGTCTTAAATTAAGCTTCTACTATTATAATAGTAGGAATTTAAAATTTGTTTTTAATAAATAGTGGGAGGCGTAGTTATATTGAAAAGAAATACTAAAGTAGCTCTTGCCCTAATAAGTTTCTTCTTATTATTATGTGAATTTTTCTATGGCATTCCTTTTCTAGGCGGAAGCTTTATATTAGGTTTTGGTTGGCAACCATTGTTAATTAATGGTTTTTTATATCTCATACTAGCAATTATTCTTTTAGTTGATAATCAAAATGCAATCAAGCCTATGTCAATTATTCCAATAATTGGTATTGTGGGATCTTTTGTTGCATTTATTCCAATTGTAGGAATGTTTGTTCATTGGGTGCTATTTTTCTTAATGGTATTCTTTATTTTTATAGTATTGAGTGCACCTATCTATATTCGTAATAAAGATGCAAAAGTCATTTATACTCAGTACAAAAATGATCATTCAAATAAATGGTAAAAAAAGAGTCTGGGACATAAACCCTAGAGAAATAGC
>NZ_KV792272.1:0-34945 GCF_001808125.1 Staphylococcus sp. HMSC14D10
TTGGACTCATCAGTCCGATTTGACGTAGAGCCGTTTTTTTTGAGTCAGTCGACTGAAAATTCCATTAAAGAATTAATAGATTAACAAAATAGAAAACAAATCATATTTTAATTCAATTTAACAATCTTAAAATAAAATGTAATTAAAAAATTTTGATATACATAGGTCAAAAGTAGGAATTATTTAAAAATAACCAATTATAGTTTGTAATTATGTTTAAAAGTTATCATTTTGAGTTATATTATAAAAGTAAGTTAATAATAAGCGTATTAATATTAGTTGCAAGCAAATATTTTGTTGCTTAGTTAATAACTTGTTATTATAAATGTAACGAATTTTTAGGAGGATGATTAATTATGGCTTTTGAATTACCAAATTTACCATATGCAGCAGATGCATTAGAACCACACATTGACAAACAAACTATGGAAATCCATCATGACAAACATCACAACACTTATGTTACCAAATTAAATTCTGCAGTTGAGGGAACAGATCTTGAATCTAAATCAATTGAAGAAATTGTTGCTAACTTAGATAGTGTACCTGAAAATATTCAAACAGCTGTTCGTAATAATGGTGGCGGACACTTAAATCACTCATTATTCTGGGAATTATTAACTCCTAATTCTGAAGAAAAAGGTACTGTTGTTGATAAAATCAAAGAACAATGGAGCTCTTTAGATGAATTCAAAAAAGAATTCGCTGACAAAGCAGCAGCTCGTTTCGGTTCAGGTTGGGCATGGTTAGTTGTTAACAATGGTCAATTAGAAATTGTTACTACACCTAACCAAGATAACCCATTAACTGAAGGTAAAACACCTATCTTAGGTTTAGATGTTTGGGAACACGCTTATTACCTTAAATATCAAAACAAACGTCCAGATTATATTAGTGCTTTCTGGAATGTTGTTAACTGGGAAAAAGTTGACGAATTATACAATGCAACAAAATAATTCTATATTACCTAATTAATTTGTGGCCTCTATAAGAGGCCACTTTTTTTATTAAAATGATGGTAATATGTTTAATTTTCATATATCATTTATGAGTAAACATGTTTAATAATTGAGGTAGGTTATCTTGCTTAAAAGGTTAAAGGAAAAGTCTAATGATGAAAAAATAAAGCACACAATGAATAAACGAATAAGTTTTGTGTTTGGTGCTATTGTAGTTATATTTGGAATTATAGTTTTAAGGTTAGGATATTTACAAATTGCGCAAGGCTCCCATTATAGCCAACTAGTAAAAAACGATGAAAACATAACTGTAAATGAATCTGTTCCTAGGGGAAGAATTCTTGATAGGAATGGAAAAGTATTAGTAGATAATGCTTCTAAACTAACGATTACATACACAAGATCTAGGAAAACAAGTCAAAAAGATATGCTCGATACTGCAAAAAAATTGTCATCTCTTATTACTATGAAAACTGACAAAATTACTGAAAGAGATAAACAAGATTTTTGGATTCAAAAACATCAAGATGAAGTAGACAAATTAATGAAAAAAGAAACTTCAATGTTAAATGAAGGTAGTATTACCCAAGATCAATATGATAAACAATTATATAAAAAAGTTGGAGACAAACAAATTAATAGTTTATCAAAAAAAGACTTGCAAGTTTTAGCAATTTATCGTGAAATGTCTGCTGGTTCTACCATGAACCCGCAAACAATTAAGAATGAGGATGTAAGTGAAAAAGAATATGCTGCAGTGTCACAGCAACTTGATAGTCTTCCAGGTGTAAATACAACTATGGATTGGGACCGACGCTATCCTTATGGAGATACATTAAGAAGTATATTTGGTAGTGTATCTACATCAAGTGAAGGTATTCCTAAAGAATTGACCGAACAATATTTAGCTAAAGGTTATTCTCGAAATGATAGAGTTGGTAAATCTTATTTAGAATATCAATATGAAGATATATTACGTGGTAAGAAAAAAGAAATGAAATATACTACTGATAAATCTGGAAAAGTCATAAACTCTGAAGTAATCAATCCTGGATCTAGAGGCGATGATTTACAGTTAACAATTGATATAGACTTGCAGAAAAAAGTAGAATCTTTATTAGAAAGTCAAATCAAGACGTTACGCAGTCAAGGTGCTAAAGATATGGATAACGCGCTTATTGTAGTGCAAAATCCTAAAAATGGCGATATTTTAGCTATGGCAGGAAAACAAATCGATAAAAATGGTAAGCTAACAGATTATGATTTAGGAAACTTTACTGGTCAATTTGCAGTTGGTTCTTCAGTAAAAGGTGGAACCCTATTAGCTGGATATCAAAATAATGCGATTAAAGTTGGCGAGGAAATGATAGATGAGCCACTTCATTTTAAAGGTGGATTAACAAAACGCTCATACTTTAATAAAAATGATAAAGTCAGAATTAATGATAAAGAAGCATTAATGCACTCTTCAAACGTATATATGTTTAAAACTGCTCTTAAATTAGCCGGAGATCCTTACTATAGTGGAATGGGCTTACCTACAGATATAAGTGAAGCTGGCCAGAAATTAAGAAAAGGACTTAATCAAGTCGGATTGGGAGTTAAAACAGGTATTGACTTGCCAAATGAAACAATAGGTCAAATTGAACCATTAACAAACAATTCAGGCAATTACCTTGATTTATCAATTGGTCAATATGACACATATAGTCCAATTCAATTATCACAGTACGTTTCTACAATAGCTAATGATGGTTATAGAATTCAACCGCACATTGGATTAGCAATTCATGATGCTACAAATAGTGATGACATAGGACCTGTTAAACAAAAAATCAAAGGTAATGTATTAAACAAAGTAAATAATTCTGAAGATGAAATTAATGAAGTTCAAAAAGGGTTTGAGATGGCATTCAATAAGCAAGATGGAACAGGTTATTCAAGTTTCCACAAAACTAAAGTACCATCTGCAGGAAAAACAGGTACTGCTGAAGTATTCCAAGATGGTGAATCTAGAGTTAATTCAACATATATAGGTTATGCACCTATCAAAAATCCTAAACTATCATTCTCGATTGTATATACAAATCAACCTGTCCCACCACCATGGTTAAATGGTGGAGACCTAGGAAGAGATGTAATTAATTATTACTTTGACGATAAAAAATAACTATTTTACTTTTAATTAATTGAAATTTTTTAGAGCATCAAAAATAATACTTTTCAATTTTTAAACTAAGTGGTATGATTATAAAGTCGTATTTAGAAAAGGTAAGGAGGATTTAACATGCGCGTAAATGTAACATTAGCTTGTACAGAATGTGGAGATAGAAACTACATTTCTACTAAAAACAAAAGAACTAATCCTGAACGTGTTGAAATGAAAAAATATTGTTCACGTGATAATAAACACACTTTACACCGTGAAACTAAATAATAACTCATCTAAAGAGTTTGTTTCAAAAATATTATTATAAGACTACATTGCTAATTTGCAGTAGCCGACTTGAGCCGAAAAACGCTAAAGTTGCATTTTTCGGCTCAAGTCATCCTTACAGGGGCAAGACTATGAATCCATAATGGATTCTGTCTAGCTCCTTTTTTATTTCATATAAATGACATCATCTTTTAATAACGTTATAATATATATAGTGTCTAGAGAGTGGGGATGTTATGAGTAAAAAAGAGATTAGAAAAGAAATATTATCTCAAATGATACAATTAGAAAAAGAACACAAACTTCGTGCAGACGCATGGTTGAAGAATCAATTAATCAATAATACTGAATATAAAAACGCGAAAAGAATAGGTATTGTTTTATCTATGCCTCATGAAGTAGATACTTATCCCATCATCGAAACGATGTTATCTGATGATAAAAAAGTCTTTGTTCCTAATACAAACTACAAATTAAAAGAAATGAATTTTAAACAGCTACTATCTTTAAACCAACTTGAAAAGGATGAAAAAGGCTTATTATATGTTAATGATGACACTGAAATTACTGATCAATTAGATTTAATTGTTGTTCCTGGAGTTGCTTTTAGAGATGATGGTTATCGAATAGGTTATGGTGGAGGATATTATGATCGCTTCTTAAGTGATTCAAATGCCAATACTATTAGTTTAATTTATGACCTACAATTAACACAGTTTGATATCGAATCCCATGATCAACCTGTTGAAAAATTAATAATTTTCAATACTTAAATTTTGGAGGAATTAATGGATACAGAAAAATACTTCTGGAAGTCTGTCTATTATTTTATAAAATATTACAATTATTACATTGTAAATATTGATAAAAATGATACTGAAATTTGGCTAATACATAAAAAGAAAAACAAGCTAGTGATATTTAGGAAAGATATCGCTTCTAACCAAGAAATTCAGTTTGATAAAGCTAAAATGTTGGATAATTATCAACAATATGAGGATGACCTCAATTTTAAATTAAAAAGCGTTAAATATTATTATTTCACAGATCAAATATTTGATAATATCAAATCCGCTGACTCTAGCCCCATTAAAATAGAAAGCATGAGTATTTCAAATAACAATGATTTACATAAATTGATGCATAATAATATATTAACTAAATTAATGTTTAGACAAGATAACAAACTATCAAATTACTATAAGCGACGTGTATTGTCACAAAACCCAATTGATAAACATATTTTGCGTTTTACACCTATGACATATGGGTTAATCATAATTAACGTTTTGATATGGCTAATAATGATTCTTTATCTTAATCATTTTTCCGATGTTAAATTGTTAGATTTAGGTGGATTAGTGCACTTTAACGTCGTTCATGGCGAATGGTATCGTCTTATAACATCCATGTTTCTACACTTTAATTTTGAGCACATTTTAATGAATATGCTATCATTATTTATTTTCGGTAAGATAGTCGAATCTATAGTCGGCCCACTAAGAATGTTAGGGATTTATGTAATTTCTGGTTTACTCGGAAATTTTATTTCACTATCATTTAATCTTCATACTGTATCTGTAGGTGCTAGCGGAGCTATTTTCGGGCTAATAGGCTCAATTTTTGCAATGATGTTTGTAAGTAAGACCTATTCTAGAAAAACAATTGGTCAAATGTTAATCGCATTATTAGTGCTAATTGTTTTATCATTATTTATGTCTAATATTAATATTATGGCTCATCTAGGAGGATTTATTGGTGGTGTTTTAATTACTTTAATTGGTTATTATTTCACACACAATCGTAATTTATTTTGGATTTTCTTAATTATATTGCTTGTTTTGTTTGTTGCATTACAGGTAAGAATTTTTACTATTAAAGAAGAAAATATTTATGATAAATTAATTGAGGATGCTATATTAGACTATAATTATAAAGAGGCAAGTTCAATTGTAAACCATACAATTGACAAAGGTTATGATGACGATCGAACCTATTATTTAAAGGGGCTTATAACAGCAGCTACAAGTTCTAGAGCAGAGGGCATGGCGGATTGGGAACGCGGTTTAAAAAACCATCCAAATTCTGGTCTTTTGAACTATGAACTTGCAATTGCTAATAGAGCACTTGATGATAATGAAAAAGCACTCAAATATGTAAAAAAAGCTTTAACTATTAATTCTGAAAATAATGATTATAAAAATTTAAAAAAAGAGTTGGATCAATCAAATGAATCGAGAAATTAAAAATTTCTATGATGTATTACAGCTTTTAAAGCGTTATGGATTTATTATTTATTTTAAAAATCCAAACGATATGTATGAAATGATGCTACAAGAAATAAAATCATTATATCATTACGAACTATTATCTAAAGATGAATACCTAAAATGTATTTTAATAATTAACCAAAGAAGGAATGAGCATAAATGAAAGATATTATTTTAGCAGCAGATATAGGTGGGACAACTTGTAAACTTGGAATATTCAATGGCGAACTCGAACAACTACACAAATGGTCTATTAAAACAGATACGTCTGACCACACGGGCAAAACATTATTAAAGAATATCTATGATTCATTTAACGAAACACTCTCAACTCACCAATTAAAAATTGATGATGTCATTGGTGTTGGAATTGGTGTACCAGGGCCTGTTGATTTTGAAACTGGCATTGTTAATGGGGCAGTTAATTTGCATTGGCCAGGTAGTGTAAATGTTCGACAAATATTTAGTGAATTTATTAACTGTCCTGTTTATGTTGATAATGATGCTAATGTAGCGGCATTAGGAGAAAAACATAAAGGTGCAGGTCAAGGTGCTGACGATGTAGTTGCTATAACATTAGGTACCGGTTTAGGCGGAGGTATTATCTCTAATGGTGAACTTGTCCATGGTCATAATGGATCAGGTGCAGAAATAGGTCACATCAGAACTGATTTTGATCAACGCTTTAATTGTAATTGTGGTAAATCAGGTTGTATAGAAACTGTTGCTTCTGCTACTGGTGTCGTTAATTTGGTTAATTTTTATTATCCAAAATTAACGTTTAAATCATCAATATTACCGTTAATAAAAGACAATAAAGTTACAGCTAAAGCCGTATTTGATGCCGCTAAAGCAGGTGATCAATTCTGTATCTTTATTACTGAAAAAGTGGCAAACCACATCGCTTATTTATGTAGTATTATTAGCGCAACAAGCAACCCCAAATACATCGTTTTAGGTGGAGGTATGTCAACAGCTGGTTTGATTTTAATCGAAAATATTAAAACTGAGTACCACAACTTAACATTCACTCCCGCTCAAAAAGATACTGAAATTGTTCAAGCTCAACTAGGTAATGATGCAGGAATAACTGGTGCAGCAGGGCTAATTAAAACATATATATTAGAAAAGGGTGGTGTTAAATAATGGCTATTGTTGATGTAGTTATTATTCCAGTTGGAACTGAAGGACCAAGTGTTAGTAAATATATTGCAGAGATACAAATGAAATTAGAAAGTTTTAAACAAGAAGGAAAAATTGATTATCAATTAACCCCAATGAATACTCTAATCGAAGGGGATTTAAAAGACTTATTCGAAGTAGTACAAGCAATCCATGAATTGCCGTTTAATAAAGGTATTGATAGAGTTTGTACAAACTTACGTATAGATGATAGACGCGATAAATCTCGTAAAATGAATGATAAACTAAAATCAGTTCAAAAACATATCGATAATCAAGGAGAATAATATGAAAATCTCAAGCTTAACTTTAGGATTGGTAGATACTAATGCATATTTTATTGAAAATGAAGAAAGTGTTATATTAATCGATCCTGCTGGTGAACCAGATAAGATTTTTAAAAAATTAAATCAAATTAACAAACCATTAAAAGCAATTTTATTAACACATGCGCACTTCGATCATATTGGTGCATTAGACGATGTCGTTAATAAATATGAAGTACCTTTATACATGAATAAAGAAGAGTTTAGTTTTCTAAAGGATCCTGATAAAAATGGTTCTGCTAAGTTTAAGCAATATGGTATGCCTTTAATTACTAGTAACGTCAAACCAAACCAATTAGATGAAGGTGAGTCCAATATTGAAGGATTTAAATTCAATGTACTGCATACTCCTGGTCATTCTCCTGGAAGTTTGACGTATGTATTTGAGGATTTCGCAGTAGTCGGTGACACGTTATTTAACAATGGTATAGGTCGTACTGACTTATATCGCGGTGATTATGAAACACTGGTTGATTCTATTAAAGATAAATTATTTGAATTAGAAGGCGATTTACCATTATTCCCTGGCCATGGTCCATATACAACAGTCGATGACGAGCAATTAAATCCATTTTTAGATGGCCAATAAAATAAAGTAATTTCTTCACCTCTTACGTTTATATATGTAGGAGGTGTTTTTTTTGAAACTATTATTCAGAGAGATAGTTAATAAAGCTATTTCAAAAAATGCGAGCGACATACATTTTATCCCTTCAGTTGATGAAGTTCATATTAAATTTAGAATTAATGATTATCTTGAACTTTATGAAATATTCAACTTAGATGTATATCAAAAATTATTAGTATTTATGAAATTCAAATCAGGTTTGGATGTTTCATCTCAACAATCCGCTCAAAGTGGTCGTTATACTTATCAATCTAAATCTACTTTTTATTTACGGATTTCAACATTACCTTTGTCTTTAGGTGTAGAAAGTTGTGTAATTAGGATAATTCCTCAATATTTTCAAGCAAAAAAAGAATATAAAGAATTTAACGATTTTAAACACTTAGTAAATAAAAAACAGGGATTAATTCTATTAACTGGACCCACTGGATCCGGAAAAAGTACTCTGATGTATCAAATGGTTCTACATGCATATAAAGAATTAAATCTTAATGTTATCACTATCGAAAACCCAGTTGAGCAATTACTAAAAGGCATTACCCAAATATCAATAAATAAAAAGGCAGGTATAGACTACATAAGTTCATTTAAAGCTATATTAAGATGTGATCCTGATATTATTTTAATAGGTGAAATAAGAGACGCAGAAGTTGCTAAATGTGTTATTCAAGCTAGTTTGAGTGGACACCTTGTATTATCAACCATGCATTCTACTAATTGTAGAGGTGCATTACTTCGATTACTTGAGATGGGAATTTCAATTCAAGAATTAACTCAATCTATCAATATCATTTCTAATCAAAGATTAATAATGACTACTCAGAATGAGCGTCGCTTAATTTGTGAAACAATAGATAAAAAGCAGATACAATATTTCTTCGAGCATGAACAAACAATGCCACATAATTTTAATAATTTAGAACAGCAATTAAATTTATTATCTAAAGAAGGAACAATTTGTGAAGATACTGCAAGTAAATATTTTTAAATTGTCATCTAAGAATTTAACGAGTGCACAAATGATTCACTTACTTGAAACACTGTCAAACTTATTAAGAAGTGGCTTCACACTTTTAGAGAGTTTTGAGTTCATCAACCTATATTTCAAATACAGAGATAAAGAATTAAAAAATAAAATCATAGCATCTATTAAATCAGGTGAAACATGTTATGAAGTATTAAATTGCATAGGTTATCCAAATTCAATTACAACTCAAATCTATTTTTCACAAAAATATGGAAATTTAGAAGACGCTTTAGAGGAGTCCATCAAATATTTAAAGACAAATTTATCTGCAAAACAGCAAGTAATTAAAGCTGTTCAATATCCACTCTTATTATGCTGTATTTTTATGTGTATGATAGTAGTATTAAACTATACTGTCATTCCGCAATTTGAACAACTATACATTTCTTTGGATGTAAATTTATCATTTTATCAGAAATTTCTAACCTCAATGATTACTTCTTTTCCTACTTTTATTATCTTTTTCATTACTATTTTAATTTTAATTTTTGTAATTTTAACCATAGTATTATTACGAATAGAAACTTCTAAAAAAATAATTATTTTATCATCAATACCTTTGTTTAATAGCTATTATAAAATTTTTAAAACTTATCAAATATCTAATGATTTAAGTCTATTTTATAAAAATGGCGTAAGTTTACAGGACATTGTTACAACATATATTAAACAAAATGATAATGAATATTTAAGGTTTCTAGGGGAGTTTTTAATGGATAAAACTAATAGTGGTGAAACTTTAGCAAATAGTTTAGCTATGATGCCGTGTTTTCAAAAAGACTTAATTAAATTTATAAAGCAGGGAGAAAAAAGTGCTAAATTAGATATAGAACTTAAAATTTACTCAAGTATTTTAATTAATAGATTTAAAGAAAAATCACTTCTTCATACAAAAATCATTCAACCAATTATTTTTCTGTTTCTAGGCTTGTTCATTGTTAGTTTGTATTTAGTAATTATGTTACCAATGTTTCAGTTAATGCAAAATATTAAATGATAAGGAGTTTAATATGAAAAATCACTTTGAAAATTTAAAAAAGTTAAAAGCTTTTACTCTAATAGAAATGTTATTAGTATTACTAATTATCAGCGTATTACTAATATTAATTATTCCAAACATTGCAAAACAAACAGCACATATCCAGTCCACAGGTTGTGAAGCTCAAGTCAAAATGATAAATAGTCAAATAGAAGCATATACTTTAAAACATAATCGTACACCTTCTAATATAAATGATCTTATCAATGATGGCCTTATAAAAGAAGGACAAAAACAATGCAGATCGGGAGAAACTATTACAATATCTAATGGTGAGGCTATTGCGAACTAGTCAATTTACTGCGTTTACTCTTCTTGAAACATTGCTTACCTTATTAATTTTAATAATTATTATTATGATTTCCCCAAGCATTTATACTAAAACTAAATTAGATTTAAACGAAAATGAATTAAAAGTAAAAAATATCATCACCCAATTAGAGTATATCAAATCAAAAGCAATTGCTGAGAACCAATCAATTACAATTGTATTTAGCAAACAAGCAACAGCAATGAATATTATTGAACAAAATGGAAATAAATACAAATTAGGATTATTTGGCACTAAAATTATTTCAGTTGCAAAAGTACACACCATAACATTCAATAATGAAGGTAAAATTAATCATTTTGGTTCAATCATTTTGAAAGCTAAAGAGAATATTTACAGAGTGATTTTTAACATTGATAAAGGAAGGATAAGATTTGTTAAATTATCAAATTAGGGGAAGTTTATTAATTGATAGTTTATTAGGTTTTTTGATTCTAACTTTTATTACTTTAATATTCTTACCTCTATTACAACAATTAAATTTCAATTTACGTAATCAATACGAAATTTTAGATATGAAAAGTGCTATTATCACAAGCCAAAAACATTATAGTATTAAAGAATTAAAGAAGGGGATTACTATAGGAAAATATGAAATTAAAATTTATAAAAATACGATATGCAATAATAATAGTTTATCTAAGAATAAGGTCTGTGTTCAGTTTAGTAACTAAAGGATTTACTTTTATAGAAATGCTAATATCCTTATTAATTACTATAATCATTTTAACTATAATACCCCATCTATTTCGTTTGACTGATACTTACTTAAGTTCGGCCTATGAATTTGACCAATTAGAATATTCATTTTTTCAATTGGACCTTAATAAAATGACCAATTCTAAAGCAATTTCTTTAAAATTAATTGATGAACATTCAATTTTACTTAAACAACAGAATCAAAATAGTTTCATTAAATATCAAAATCAAAAAATTATTTTTGTAAGTAAT
Source organism: Staphylococcus sp. HMSC14D10 (assembly GCF_001808125.1). Taxonomy (NCBI): domain Bacteria; kingdom Bacillati; phylum Bacillota; class Bacilli; order Caryophanales; family Staphylococcaceae; genus Staphylococcus; species Staphylococcus sp. HMSC14D10. The sequence continues at coordinate 11,151 of NZ_KV792272.1, forward strand.
AACAGAGGGAATATTACACTACTAAATAATGTTTTAAATGCGAAGTTCATTTCTAATCATAAAGGAATTATAGAAGTGTTTTTAAGAATTGGAAGTAGGGAGAATTTCTATGACAAAACACTTTATTTATAACTATAAAGGTTTCATAAGCATCTATACTATGCTCATATTTATCATATATTTATCAATCATCTCTTTTTATACAACTCAATATAGTTTAAAATTGAAGACAATTCATAACATTAGTAGTTATTATGATTTGAAGATAAATCAACTATTTTAAAAAGGGTGATGCTATTGAATAAAAAAAAATCACCAATAATTCTTATCGGCTTTATGGGCACAGGTAAAAGTACTATTGGAGAATACTTATCATTAGAAAATCGATTAAGTTTCATAGATTTAGATGCATATATAGAAATAAAAGAAAATAAAACAATACCAGATATCTTTGAGGAAGTTGGAGAAATCGGTTTTAGGAAAATTGAATATAACTACTTAATTGAATGTACAAAAAAATACGATGTTATTGCAACAGGTGGTGGTGTTATCGAATATAATGAATCACTAAATCATTTGAGACAGTATAAATACATTTTTTGGCTAGATTGTGACATAGATGTTATCTTCAAGAGAGTAATAAACGATAATCATAGACCAAATGCAATTGATAAATCCAAAAAACAGTTAAATAACTTGTATTTATCAAGGATTTCAAGATATAATGAAATCGCATTCATGAAAGTGAATAGTGATAAAACAATCAGAGAAATTTATAATGAGATTATAAATTATCTTACTTGCGGTTGATCAGTATTAGAGAGAATAAAAATTATTATACTTAAATTTAAGTATAAAAATTTTTATCGCCGAAGGTGCAAGTTAACTACTAAACTCTCAGGCAAAAGGATAATACTGCTACGCATTCCTGGATTAAGTGTATAAACAGGGTAGCTATTTGCTACTCTGTTTTTTATAAAAATTATAGGGGGTTTTCTAATGACAAGCGAATTAAAAAAAACACCATTGTATCAAAATTATGTTGACAGTGGTGCAAAAATAGTAGAATTCGGTGGATGGGCAATGCCTGTTCAATTTACAAGTATCAAAGAAGAACATAATGCAGTTAGATATGAAGTAGGTATGTTCGATGTAAGCCATATGGGAGAAATCTCTATAAAAGGCAATGATGCAAGTAAATTTGTCCAATACTTACTTTCAAACGATACTAACAACCTTACTGATACTAAAGCTCAATATACTGCTTTATGTAACGAAGAAGGCGGTATTATTGATGACTTAGTAACATACAAAATCGGCGACAATGATTATCTATTAATTGTTAACGCTGCAAATACAGATAAAGATTTTGCTTGGGTACAAAAGCATGCACCTAAATTTGATGTTGAAGTATCAAATGTATCTGATCAATTCGGTCAGTTAGCTGTTCAAGGTCCTAAAGCAAGAGATTTGGTAAGCGGGTTAGTTGATATAAATGTAAGTGAAATGAAACCATTTGATTTCCAACAAAACGTTACTCTATTTGGAAAAAATGTTATCTTATCTCAATCTGGTTATACAGGTGAAGACGGATTTGAAATCTATTGTGAAGCAAAAGACACAGTAGACATTTGGAACGGCTTCATTGAATATAATGTAGTTCCATGCGGTCTCGGTGCACGTGATACATTAAGATTAGAAGCTGGCCTTCCATTACATGGTCAAGATTTAACAGAATCTATCACACCATATGAAGGCGGAATTGCTTTTGCTGCTAAACCACTGATTGAAGAAGACTTCATCGGTAAATCAGTGTTAAAAGACCAAAAAGAAAATGGTTCAGAACGTAGAACTGTTGGCTTAGAGTTACTTGATAAAGGTATTGCAAGAACTGGTTATCCTGTTTTAGACCTTGATGGTAACGAAATTGGGGAAGTTACTTCAGGAACACAAGCACCATCTTCAGGTAAATCAATCGCTATGGCAATTATTAAGCGAGATGAATTTGAAATGGGACGAGAATTATTAGTTCAAGTACGTAAAAGACAGCTTAAAGCTAAAATTGTTAAGAAAAACCAAATTGAAAAATAATTAAGGGGTGTGTATTGTGAGTCATCGTTATATACCATTAACTGAAAAAGATAAAAAAGAAATGCTTGATAAAATTGGCGCAAGTTCAATTAATGAATTGTTCGGAGATGTGCCAAAAGATATTTTACTAAATAGAGATTTAAATATTGCTAGTGGTGAAGCTGAAACTTCTTTATTAAGAAGACTTAATACAGTTGCAAATAAAAACGTAACTAAAGAAACTCATGCGTCTTTCCTAGGTGCTGGCGTTTATGACCATTATGCTCCAGCTGTTGTAGATGCAATGATTTCACGTTCTGAATTCTATACAGCATATACACCATATCAACCAGAAATTTCACAAGGTGAATTACAAGCGATTTTTGAATTCCAAACATTAATTTGTGAATTAACAGATATGGATGTAGCTAACTCATCTATGTATGATGGTATCACTAGTTTTGCTGAAGCTTGTATCTTAGCATTTAATCATACTAAGAAAAATAAAATTGTAGTATCTAAAGGTCTTCATTATCAAGCACTTCAAGTGTTAAAAACTTACGTTAAAGTTAGAGAAGAATTTGAAATTGTTGAAGTTGATTTAGATGGTACAATTACAGACTTAAAAAAATTAGAACAGGCTGTAGACGATGAAACTGCTGCAGTAGCAGTTCAATATCCAAACTTCTATGGTTCAGTGGAAGACTTAGAAAAAATTCAATCATTTATTGAAGACAAAAAAGCATTATTTATCGTTTATGCTAATCCATTAGCTTTAGGCCTATTGACACCTCCAGGTTCATTTGGTGCTGATATTGTAGTAGGAGACACACAACCATTTGGTATACCAACACAATTTGGTGGACCACACTGTGGTTATTTCGCAACTACAAAAAAATTAATGCGTAAAGTGCCTGGTAGATTAGTGGGACAAACACAAGATGATGAAGGTAACCGTGGATTCGTTCTAACTTTACAAGCCCGTGAACAACATATTCGTCGTGATAAAGCCACTTCTAATATCTGTTCAAACCAAGCATTAAACGCACTTGCATCATCAATTGCTATGTCAGCTCTTGGTAAACAAGGTATTTACGACATTGCAGTTCAAAACTTAGAACACGCAAATTATGCTAAAAATCAATTTAAAGACAATGGTTTTGAAGTGCTTGATGGTACTTCATTCAATGAATTTGTTGTCAAATTCGATAAACCAATCAAAGATATAAATAAAAAATTAGCAGAACATGGTTTCATTGGAGGCTTTGATTTAGGTGATGCCTCAGCAGATTTTAAAAATCATATGTTAATTGCTGTTACTGAATTAAGAACTAAAGATGAAATTGATACATTTGTTAAGAAAGCTGGTGAGCTAAATGGTAGTAAGTAAATCAAGTCCATTAATTTTTGAAAGATCTAGAGAAAGTAGATATGCATACTCATTACCTCAAAGCGATATAAAAACAGATTCAGTTGAAGATATTCTTGATGAAAAATTTATTCGTAAAAATAAAGCAGAGTTTCCTGAAGTTGCAGAATTAGATTTAGTTCGTCATTATACTGAATTATCAAATAAAAACTTTGGTGTAGATTCAGGTTTTTATCCACTTGGATCATGTACTATGAAATATAATCCTAAAATCAATGAAAAAGTTGCTCGCATACCTGGATTTGCAGAGTCACATCCTTTACAAGAAGAAGAGCAAGTTCAAGGCTCTTTAGAAATTGTGTATAGTTTACAAGAAGAACTTAAAGAAATTACTGGTATGGATGAAGTTACATTACAACCAGCTGCAGGTGCTCATGGTGAGTGGACTGCTTTAATGATTTTCAAAGCGTATCATTTAGATAATGGTGAAGGTCATCGTGATGAAGTTATTGTTCCTGACTCAGCTCATGGTACAAACCCTGCATCTGCGTCGTTTGCTGGTTTTAAAGCTGTTACAGTTAAATCAAATGAACGTGGTGAAGTTGATATCGAAGACTTAAAACGCGTTGTTAATGAAAATACTGCTGCAATAATGTTAACTAATCCTAACACTTTAGGTATTTTCGAGAAAAACATCATGGAAATCCGTGAAATTGTACATGAAGCAGGCGGATTATTATACTATGACGGTGCAAACTTAAATGCCATTATGGATAAAGTACGTCCTGGAGATATGGGATTTGATGCGGTACATTTAAACTTACACAAAACTTTCACTGGTCCTCACGGTGGTGGTGGTCCAGGTTCAGGTCCAGTTGGTGTAAAAAAAGAATTAGCTAGTTATTTACCAAAACCAATGGTAATCAAAGATGGAGATACTTTTAAATACGATAATGATATTAAAAACTCAATTGGACGTGTAAAACCATTCTACGGTAACTTTGGTATTTACTTAAGAGCATACACATATATCAGAACTATGGGTGCTGAAGGTTTAAGAGAGGTTTCTGAAGCAGCAGTTCTTAATGCTAACTATATTAAAGCTAGCTTAAAAGACCACTATGAAATTCCATATGAACAATATTGTAAACATGAATTCGTATTAAGTGGTTCTAAACAAAAAGAACATGGTGTCCGTACATTAGACATGGCAAAACGCTTATTAGACTTTGGTGTTCATCCACCAACAATCTACTTCCCACTTAACGTTGAGGAAGGTATGATGATTGAACCAACTGAAACAGAATCTAAAGAAACGTTAGATTACTTTATCGATGCTATGATTCAAATTGCTGAAGAAGCTAAAAATGATCCAGATAAAGTATTAGAAGCACCACATAGTACAATAATTGATAGATTAGATGAAACTACAGCTGCGCGTAAGCCTGTTTTAAAATTTGATAATCTACATGAAGAAAAAGAATAATATTCAAAACTTTGACCCTGTAACCAATTTAATTGATTATAGGGTCTTCCTTATTTTAATTTTATGTGAAATATTTTATGTTTATTCTATATTTAGATAACGTTTCTAAATGATTTTCACATAAATAATTAAAAAACTCTTAAAGAACATCTTTAAGAGTTAGTAAGCAGACAAGAGATTATTTTTTAGTTTTAATCTTACCTGTCCATTTTTTGTATCCACCTTTTAACATATAAATATCTTTATAGCCATTTTTTTTAAGGATACGTGCTGCACGATACCCTGCAACACCGTTTGCATCACAAAGATAAATAGGTTGATCTTTACGTAAACCTTGATATCTTTGACTAAACATTGATATTGGAATGTTACGAGCGCCGTTAATATGTCCGTAATCATAGTCTACTTTCTCACGAACATCAATCACTTGGGCTTTTCTTAAACCTTTGTGAAATTCATTCTGCTCAAGTTCAGTGACTGCTCGTTTATTCATAAACCAATTTCCAAGCATATATAAAATAATTATGACTATAATAGCTAAAGCTATAATCAAAGATACATTCATATTGCATCCTCCCTAATTAACCGATATTATAATTATAAGGATGTTAGCTAAATTTATCAAAATTTTTTATTAGCTATTTTTATCAAAGATTTATATGTAAAATTTAATATTTTTCTATAGATAATTATATGTTGTGATTGGAGATTATTTTATGACAGAGACATGGAATTTTATAAATACAGGAAGCCATGATCCATATTATAATATGGCAATGGATGAAGCACTCTTAAACTTCGTATCAAGAGGGGAAATTGACCCTGTTGTCAGATTTTACACTTGGAATCCTGCAACGTTATCTGTAGGGTATTTTCAAAGATTAAAGAAAGAAATTGACATTGATAAAGTTAAAGAAAAAGGATTTGGATTAGTAAGAAGACAAACTGGTGGTAGAGGGGTTCTTCATGATAAAGAATTAACATATAGTGTTATTGTTTCGGAAGAACATCCTAATATGCCTTCTACCGTAACTGAAGCATATCGTGTCATTTCTGAAGGATTACTTGAAGGATTTAAATTGTTAGGTTTTGAAGCATATTTTGCGATTCCACATTCCAAAGAAGAACGAGAAAAATTAAAACAACCTCGAAGTGCTGTTTGTTTTGATGCACCTAGTTGGTATGAATTAGTTGTTGAAGGCAGAAAAATTGCAGGAAGCGCTCAAACTAGACAAAAAGGCGTTATACTACAACATGGTTCCTTATTACAAGATGTTAACGTTGATGAGCTGTTCGATATGTTCATTTTCAAAAATGATCGTCTAAAAGATAAGATGAAAAAAGCGTTTGTTGATAAAGCTGTAGCGATTAATGATATTGCTGATAGACATATATCAATTGAAGAGATGGAAAAAGCATTTGAAGAAGGATTTAAAAAGGGGTTAAACATAGAATTTAAACCACTTACTTTATCAGATGATCAAATAAAAGAAGTAAAAGAATTAGAAGAAAAATATCGTTCTGATGAATGGTTATATAAAAAATAAAAAATCATAGGATGGCTAATAATTGGTCATCCTATGATTATTTTTATTTTCTATTTCTCTTTTTATATTTTCTTGCTGCTCTCCTATATTTACGTTGATCTTCAGTTAAGAAAAAGAAATAGTATATTAAATAAATAATTAACGCAATGATTAAAAAGGTGAAAATCGTTTTAGCAAAAGACATCATGAATACATTTAAATTCAAAATCAAGCCAATCGCAGCGATTAAAATTACTAAATAAAACAATATATTTTTCAAATCAAAAACTCCTATTATGAATTGTTAGACATGTTCACTTGAGATAGTTTAGTCTTACCTTTATTCAATTTATTCGTATTATTATTTTCATATCCGCTTTTAATATCTTTAAATGCTGATTGTAACTCTTTGTTAATTTGTCTAATATTTTTATCTTCATTTTTATTTGCACTAGATAAATCTTTTTTAGTTACGGCACCCTTATATTTACCATAAGCATCATCAATACCATTAGCAATAGTATTTAATTTTTCAAGATTTTGCTTTTTGTCTTCTTTCTTATTTTTAGACAAATCCAACTGATTATAATTACTAATAATTTTAGTAATATCTTGATAATATTTAGACGAAGCATCTAAAAATTTGGCTTCTTTATTATTATCAACTGTTTTGGAAACATTTTTTTTATCTTTATTAAGAGCCTCAACCTGTGCTTTTTGATTACTTATATCTTGATTTAGCTGTTGAATATCTAACTTCAAGTTATGGTTTTGATCTCTTAATTTGGTTGTCTTATCTTCCAATGGTCCTAAATTTTGAGAGCCACAACCAACCAATAAACATGAAGCTCCAATTATAACGATTAATTTTTTCATTAAAATCTCCCTAAACCAAAATCTCTTTATTTCTAAAATAATTATGCTATTATTTTAATGTAAATAGAGCAAATGTACAAACGTTATACTAGGAGTGATTTGTATGAATAAATTAGCAAAAGTTAAAGACTTACTAGAGGTTCAACAATTAGATGCTTTAGTTGTTTTATCAGATTATAATCGTAGATATTTATCAGATTTCACTGGTACAAGTGGTGCATTAATAATTTCAAAAAATAACTATCAATTAATTACTGATTTTCGATATATTGAACAAGCAACTAATCAGGCAACTGAATTTAACATCATCAAACGCAGTGGTGGTTTAATTGAAGCGATTGTAGAAATTATTAATAATGAACAATTTAATCATGTTGGTTTTGAAGGACACTTAGTGAGTTACGATACATACCAAACATTAGATCAATCGAAAGCTAAATTAATCTCTATTGGCAATGAGATTGAAAAAATCAGGGAAATAAAGACACCCGAAGAGATAGAAAAGATCAAATACGCTGCTAAAATAGTTGATGATACATATAACTATGTATTAGATATTGCAAAGGTTGGAATGACTGAAAGAGAAATAAAAGCTAAATTAGAAGCTAAAATGTTAGAATTAGGAGCAGATGGCCCTTCATTTGACACGATTGTAGCATCTGGCAATAGAGGCGCTTTACCTCATGGTGTAGCAAGCGATAAAGTCATAGAGCAAGGCGATATGATTACGCTTGATTTTGGGGCATACTACAGAGGATATTGCTCTGATATAACAAGAACATTTGCTATTGGGGAACCTGACCCCAAGATGAAAGATATTTATAACATCGTTCTCAATTCCCAAATTAAAGCAATAAACGAAATCAAAGCTGGAATGACTGTAGCTGAGGCTGACGCGTTATCAAGAGACTATATTGAATCTCACGGTTATGGAGAAGCATTTGGCCACTCTCTTGGACATGGTATTGGTTTAGACATACATGAGGGACCACTATTATCTAAAAATGCAAACGGTATAGTAGAAGTAAATAATTGTGTTACTATTGAACCAGGTATTTATGTTGATGGTCTTGGTGGTGTACGCATAGAAGATGACATTTTAATAACTGAAAATGGTTGTGAAGTCTTTACTAAATGTACAAAAGACCTTATTATTTTATAGAAAGCGCATATTTGAGGAGGAAACTGAATGATTTCGGTTAATGATTTTAAAACAGGTTTAACAATTTCAGTAGATAATGGCATTTGGAAAGTTATCGATTTCCAACATGTAAAACCAGGTAAAGGTTCTGCATTTGTACGTTCTAAATTACGTAATTTAAGAACAGGTGCAATTCAAGAAAAGACATTTAGAGCTGGGGAAAAAGTTGAACAAGCGATGATTGAAAATCGTCGTATGCAATATTTATATGCTGATGGAGATAATCATGTATTCATGGATAATGAGACGTTTGATCAAACTGAATTATCAGCTGATTATTTAAAAGATGAATTAAAATATTTAAAAGCTAACATGGAAGTTCAGATCCAATCATATGAAGGTGAAACAATCGGAGTTGAACTACCTAAAACTGTTGAATTAGAAGTTACTGAAACTGAGCCAGGTATCAAAGGTGATACTGCCACTGGAGCAACTAAATCAGCTACAGTTGAAACAGGTTATACTCTAAATGTACCTTTATTCGTTAATGAAGGTGATGTATTAGTTATTAACACTAGCGACGGAAGCTATATCTCAAGAGCTTAGTTAACACTAGCTAAAGTCTTTCTAATTACTAATTGGAAAGACTTTTTTTAATATCTAAATCGTTATTTTATATAAATTACAAAAGTCCATTTATCAATAATAGTAAGCATTAAATAGTAAGATGTAATTCCCTAAAATGACACATGCTTGAATTGGCAAGTTCAGTCAAGTAAAATAGATTGGTAGATGAAAACTAATTCAAGGAGTCAGTAACTTATGAATTTTAAAGAAATAAAAGAATTAATCGAAATTCTTAATCAATCAAGTTTAACTGAAATTAATATTGAAGATAACAAAGGTAGTGTAGTCAACCTAAAAAAACAGAAAGAGACAGAAATAATTACACCGCAATATACACAACAAACACCATTAGCACCAGCAGCATCAACGATGGCAACACCAAATCAAAGTGCAACAGAATCACCTGTTCCACAAAATAATGATCAAATCGATACAGATGATTCATCATACCAAACAATCAATGCCCCTATGGTGGGTACATTTTATAAATCGCCATCGCCAGAAGAAGATGCATTTGTTCAAGTCGGAGATAAAGTTACCAATGAATCTACAGTGTGCATCTTAGAAGCAATGAAATTATTTAACGAAATACAAGCTGAGGTTACTGGAGAAATAGTTGAAATATTAGTAGAGGACGGACAAATGGTAGAGTATGGCCAACCGTTATTTAAGGTGAAATAATGAAAAAAATCTTAATCGCTAATCGTGGAGAAATTGCGGTTAGAATCATTAGAGCTTGTCATGATTTAGGCATACAAACTGTTGCCATTTATTCTGAGGGTGACAAAGACGCGTTACATACTCAAATTGCTGATGAAGCATATTGCGTTGGTCCAACTCAGTCTAAAGATTCTTATTTGAACATTCCAAATATATTATCAATTGCGACTTCAACCGGTTGTGATGGTATTCACCCAGGATATGGCTTTTTAGCTGAGAATGGTGACTTTGCAGAGTTGTGTGAAGCATGCCAATTGAAATTTATCGGTCCTAGCTATGAGTCTATCCAAAAAATGGGCATCAAAGACGTTGCAAAAGCAGAAATGATTGCAGCTAATGTCCCAGTTGTTCCAGGTAGTGATGGGCTAGTTACAACCATTTCGGATGCAAAACAAATTGCTAAAGAAATTGGATATCCAGTAATTATTAAAGCTACTGCAGGTGGTGGTGGAAAAGGTATACGAGTGGCTAGAACAGAGAAAGAGCTTGAGAATGGCTATCGTATGACTCAACAAGAAGCAGAAACTGCTTTTGGTAATGGCGGTCTTTACCTTGAAAAATTTATTGAGAACTTCCGTCACATTGAAATTCAAATTATTGGAGATCAACATGGAAATGTCATTCATCTCGGAGAGAGAGATTGTACGATTCAAAGACGCATGCAAAAGTTAGTTGAAGAATCTCCATCGCCTATTTTATCTGATGAGCAACGTGAAGAGATGGGTAATGCAGCTATAAGAGCCGCAAAAGCAGTTAATTATGAAAATGCAGGTACTATTGAATTTATATATGATTTAAATGATAATCAATTTTATTTTATGGAAATGAATACACGTATTCAAGTTGAACATCCTGTCACTGAAATGGTTACTGGCATTGATTTAGTAAAATTACAACTAAAAGTTGCGATGGGTGAAGCACTGACATACACTCAAGAAGATATTACTATCAATGGTCATGCAATAGAATATCGTATAAATGCTGAAAATCCATATAAGAACTTCATGCCATCTCCTGGTAAAATCACACAATACCTAGCTCCAGGCGGATATGGTGTGAGAATCGAATCAGCTTGTTATACAAATTATACAATTCCTCCATATTATGATTCTATGGTAGCTAAACTCATTGTTCATGAACCAACGCGTGATGAAGCAATTATGACTGGTATTAGAGCATTAAGTGAGTATTTAATTTTAGGAATCGATACAACAATTCCTTTCCATTTAAAACTTATGAATAATGATATATTTAGAAGTGGATCTTTTAATACTAATTTCTTAGAACAATATAATATTATGGATGACGAGGAGTAGGAGGTTAAACCAAATGGTTAAAGTAGCAGATTATTCAAATTCAAACTTAGGTAAAATTGAAATTGCACCTGAAGTTATTTCTGTAGTTGCAAGTATAGCTGTTTCAGAGGTAGAAGGGGTAACTGGACATTTTTCAGAATTGAAAAATAGTAACATTGAAAAAATAAGTCGTAAAAACCTCAATAGAAATTTAAAAATTGATGTTAAAGAAGATGGCATTCAAATTGATGTATATTGCTCTATTAAGCATGGTATAAATATTTCAAAATTTGCAAGCAAAATTCAAACATCTATTTTTAACTCAATTAAAACGATGACTGCTATTGAGCCAAAAGAAATTAACGTTCACATCATGCATATTACTGTCGAATAATATATAGATTACATTTAATAAGGAGTTATTTATGAGTCGTAAAGAATCAAGAATGCAAGCATTTCAAACTTTGTTTCAGTTAGAAATGAAAGACACAGAATTAACAATAAATGAAGCCATTAATTTCATAAAAAATGATGAGCCTGAATTAGACTTTGATTTTATACACTGGTTAGTAACAGGTGTTAAAGATCATGAGCCAGTTCTAGATGATACTATTAAGCCACATCTTAAAGATTGGTCACTTCAACGTTTATTAAAAACAGACCGAATAATATTACGAATGGCTACATTTGAATTATTGCATAGTGATACACCACCAAAAGTAATCATTAATGAAGCTGTAGAATTAGCAAAACAATTTAGCGACGATGAGCATTATAAATTTATAAATGGTGTGTTGAGTAACATAAAATAATTAATTTGAGTGATGACAATGTCTGAATACTTAAGCGTTACAACTTTAACGAAATATATTAAATATAAATTTGATCAGGACCCACACTTGCAATCTATCTTACTAAAAGGTGAACTATCTAACTTTAAAAAACATTCAAGTGGACACCTTTATTTCAACGTTAAAGATAAGGATAGTGTGATAAGTGCAATGATGTTTAAAGGTAATGCGAGTCAGCTTACTTTTGAGCCAAAAGAAGGTGATGAAGTTCTTTTAGAAGCACGTGTTTCAGTATATGAAAGACGTGGAAATTATCAAATTTATGTGAATAAAATGGAATTAGATGGTATAGGGAACTTGTATCAAAAGTTAGAACAATTAAAACAAAAATTAAAAAAAGAAGGCTTTTTTAATAATGAACATAAAAAGCCTATTTCTCGATTCCCTAAGAAAATTGCAATCTTAACTGCTGGTACTGGTGCCGCAATTAGAGATATTCAATCTACAATAAATAGTAGATATCCTTTGGCCGATAAAATCCAAATAAGTACTTTAGTACAAGGTACACAAGCCAAAGAGGATATTATAAAAAATATTAAGTATGCTGATTCACTTGGCGTTGATACTATTATAGTAGGCCGTGGTGGTGGATCTATAGAAGATTTATGGAACTTTAATGAAGAAGATGTTGTTAAAGCGATTTTTGAGTGTCAAACACCCATTATTTCAGCTGTTGGACATGAAACCGATTTTACACTCAGTGATTTCGTAGCAGATGTCAGAGCAGCAACACCAACACAAGCTGCAGTTATGGCGACTCCAGACCAGTACGAATTGATGCAACAAATTAAGCAATACCAATTTTCATTATCAAGGTATATTAAACAATATCTTGAAAAACAACATAAACAACTAGATCATTTAGCATCTTATTATAAGTTTAAACAACCCTCATTATTATACGATCAACAGATACAACGCAAAGATGATTTAGAAAGACAACTAACTCAATTATTATTATCCAAAATTGAGAATAAAAAATATCAATTAAAAGTTCTTCATCAGAATTTTAATGTAAAAACATTAAATCAAACTATATTACAAAATAGTAAGCAACTAATGAATGTAAAAAATACTTTATCAAATCTAACAATTAAAAACATTCATAATAATAAATTAGAGCTCAAAAATAAAGTTGAACTATTAAATAATTTAAGTCCTACTAATACTATGTTAAGAGGCTATTCTATTATTAATAAAGATGATAAAGTCATTACAAGTACACAGGATTTAAGTAAAGATGATGAAATTACATTAGCAATGAAAGATGGTAGCGTAGATGCCATCGTTAAAAAGGTTAGGTGTGAACATGAGTAAAGATCAACAAAGTTTTGAAGAAATGATGCAAGAATTAGAAAATATCGTTCAAAAGTTAGATAATGAGACTGTATCATTAGAAGAATCATTAGAGTTATATCAACGTGGTATGAAACTTTCTGCAACATGTGATGCAACACTTAAAGATGCTGAAAAGAAAGTAAATCAACTTATTAAAAATGAAGCAGAGGATGAAGAAAATGGCAAAGAAGTCAATGAATGAATTAATTGATCAAATTAATAGTGCTCTTGACGGTGTAATCGAAACTTCACCACTAAATACTAATCTAGAAGAAAGTATGCAATATTCTCTCAATGCAGGTGGTAAAAGAATAAGACCACTTCTTTTATTTTTAACATTAGATGTATTAAATCAAGATTATAAAAAAGGTAAAAAAACTGCATTGGCATTGGAAATGATTCACACATATTCTTTAATTCATGATGATCTTCCTGCGATGGATAATGATGATTACCGTCGTGGTAAACTTACCAATCACAAAGTCTATGGTGAATGGAAAGCTATTCTAGCTGGTGATGCACTACTAACTAAGGCATTTGAAATCATTGCTGATGATGAATTATTAGAATCTGACGTCAAAGTTAAAATACTTTCCAGATTAGCGCATAACAGTGGTCACTTAGGTATGGTCGGAGGACAAACATTAGACATGCAAAGTGAAGATAAACCTGTTGATTTGGATACACTTGAACAGATACATAAAGCTAAAACAGGAGCATTACTTCAATTCGCGGTATTAAGTGCAGCTGATATCGCTAAAGTAGACAAGTCTACATCACAATCTCTTGAAGATTTTAGTAATCATATGGGTTTGATGTTCCAAATTAAAGATGATTTGCTCGACGTATATGGTGATGAATCTAAATTAGGAAAAAAAGTTGGTAGTGACATCGAAAATCACAAAAGTACGTATGTTTCTTTATTAGGTAAAGATGGTGCTGAAAATAAATTAAATTTCCATAAAGATGCTGCCATAGAATCAATAGAACAACTTTCTTCTCACTATGATATTAAACCTCTATTAGATATCGTTGAGCTTTTCTACACACGTGATCATTAATTATCATTAATATTAACCCTTCAAAGCTACTGTTTAAAAACTGGCGTTGAAGGGTGTTTTAGTACACTATTTTAAATTGTGGTATTACATTTATATCCTAATTTTAGTTTACATATTTATTTATTCGTTTATACATTTTTTCAATACAAATTAACTAATTGTACCTATTAGTATTTAAATAAAACAATTTACGATTATTCAGTTATCAGTTAAGTATGCATAATAACAATAGTAGTAGTAAAAAAAATGATGTGTTAAAATCATTGTATAATTATTCGAAAATAGGAGTGTTCATAATGGCAAAAAAATCTGTGAGACACATAAAGATTAGAGAAATTATCTCAAGTGAACAAATAGAAACTCAAGACGAACTAGTAAAACGTCTTAATGAATACGACCTTAATGTTACGCAAGCTACCGTATCACGTGATATTAAAGAATTACAGTTAATCAAAGTTCCTGCAACATCAGGTCAGTATGTATATAGCTTGCCTAATGATCGAAAATACCATCCATTAGAAAAATTGGGTCGTTATCTCATGGACTCATTTGTGAATATAGAAGGTACAGGTAATCTACTCGTCTTAAAAACCTTACCTGGTAACGCTCAATCTATTGGCGCTATACTAGACCAAATCGATTGGGATGAAGTTCTCGGTACTATATGTGGTGATGATACTTGCCTTTTAATTTGTAAAGATGAAGACGCAAGTAATACAATTAAAACAAGAATTTTCAATTTATTATAAGGATGCGATGAATTCATGTTACAAACCTTATCAATAAAACAATTTGCAATTATTGATGAATTAGAAATTCATTTTTCAGATGGATTAACAGTTCTAAGTGGTGAAACGGGTTCAGGTAAATCAATCATCATAGATGCGATTGGCCAGTTAATTGGAATGCGTGCATCATCAGATTATGTTCGACATGGTGAAAAGAAAGCGATTATTGAAGGCATATTTGATATAGATGAAAATAAAGATGTTATTCATATACTTCATAATCTTGATATAGAAATCGACGAGGACTTCTTATTAGTAAAAAGAGAAATATTTAGCACTGGTAAAAGTATTTGTAGATTGAATAATCAAATTGTTACGCTTCAAGATTTGCGAAAAGTTATGCAAGAACTATTAGATATTCATGGTCAACATGAAACACAGACACTTCTTAAACAGAAGTATCATTTAAAATTATTAGATGATTATGCAGAAGACAAGTATTTATCAACTAAAGAAAAATATCAAAATGTGTTTAATCAATATAAAAGTAAAACAAAGGAATTAGAAGAATTAGAGTCTGCAGACCAAGCATTACTTCAACGTTTGGATTTAATGAAATTTCAATATGAAGAATTAGAAGAAGCTTCTTTAAAAGAGGGCGAAATTGAGCAATTAGAAGTCGATATACGTAGAATTCAAAATTCCGAAAAACTAAGCATGGCGCTTAATAATGCGCATGTCACCTTGACTGATGAGCATGCAATTACAGATAGACTATATGAATTAAGTATTCATTTACAATCTATAGATGATATTTTGCCTGATAAATTTAGTAAATTAAAAGAGGATATTGATCAATTTTATTACACGCTTGAAGATGCTAAGCACGAGTTATATGATGAAATGTCAAACACTGAATTTGATGAGCAAATACTTAATGAGCTAGAATCACGAATGAATTTATTAAACAATCTTAAAAGGAAATATGGCAAAGACATTTATGAATTAATTACATACAAAGATAAGCTTCAAAATGAAATAGCCAAAATCGAAAATTATGAAGAAAGTACATCACAATTACGTGAGGAAATTAGTCAATTATATAATGAAGTGATGTCAAAAGGCAAAGTGTTATCTAGAGAGCGTCGTTCAGTAGCTCGAACATTAAGAGATCATATCGTTTCTGAAGTACAAAATTTACAAATGAAAGATGCTAATTTAGAAATTTCATTCCAATTATTAGATAAACCAACAATTGATGGTATAGAATTTGTAGAGTTTTTAATCAGTCCTAATAAAGGGGAACCACTCAAAAGTTTAAATAAAATTGCATCTGGCGGTGAGTTGTCTCGTATTATGCTAGCCCTAAAAAGTATTTTTGTACAATCAAGGGGACAAACTGCAATTTTATTTGATGAGGTAGATTCAGGAGTGTCAGGACAAGCTGCTCAAAAAATGGCTGAAAAAATGAGAGATATAGCTGAATATATTCAAGTAATATGTATTTCGCACTTACCACAAGTTGCATCTATGAGTAATCATCATTTATTAATTAGTAAAGCATCCAATGATGATCGTACAACAACTCAAGTTAAAGAATTAGAAAATGATGATAAAATTGATGAAATCGCACGAATGATTTCTGGTGCTAGTGTTACTAAATTAACTAAAGAAAATGCAAAAGAAATGATTAGCCAAAATCAAAGAAAAAGTAGTAAGTAATTCATTGAATTTATTAATATTTATAATTGCTGTAAAATAAATATTAGCATTATAAAATGAATATTTTAATTTTATATGTAACCTACTCATTGAGTTACTAAATTCATTTAAAATTTAAAGTCACTTACAGATTAACGTTATTAAATCCAATCGCAAAGCAAGTTAGGAGTAAAATTATGAGTGAAAAGCAATATGACCTAGTCATCTTAGGTGGAGGAACCGCTGGTTATGTAGCGGCAATTCGAGCATCACAATTAGGTAAAAAAGTAGCTATAGTAGAGAAGTCTTTGTTGGGTGGCACTTGTCTTCACAAAGGATGTATTCCTACAAAAGCTTTATTAAAATCTGCTGAAATTTTAAGAACAGTTAAAGATTCAGTTCATTTTGGAGTGAATGTTGGTCAATATTCATTTGACTTAAAATCTATGATGAAACGTAAAGACAAAATTGTTAATCAAATGCATCAAGGTATTGAAAGTTTAATGCAGAAAAATCACATAGATATATTTAATGGCAAAGGTAGAATTATGGGGACATCTATTTTCTCACCTCAAAGTGGTACCATTTCAGTTGAATATGATAATGGAGAATCTGAATTATTACCTAATCAGAATGTATTGATAGCTACAGGTTCACTACCAACTCGATTACCATTCTTGCCTTTCAATCACAATACAGTTCTATCTAGTAATGACATATTGCAATTCACAGATTTACCTGCAAGCATAGCAATCATTGGCGGTGGAGTGATAGGTCTTGAATTTGCTTCTTTATTAATTGACTTAGGTGTAAATGTTAGTGTGATAGAGGCTGGCGAACGAATCTTGCCTAATGAGAGTGCTCAAATTGCAAATTTTCTAAAAACATCACTTATAGCAAGAGGAGTAACGTTCTATGAAAATTGCGCTTTAAATGAATCTGCAGTTACAGTCAACTCTCATTCTGTAACTATACAAGTAAATAAAGATAAAACTATAGAAGTAGAAAAAGTTTTAGTATCAATTGGTCGCAAGCCTAATACTGATGATATAGGATTAAATAATACTAAAATTAAAACTGATGATAACGGTAATATACTTGTTAATGACTTTTTACAAACCGAAGATAAGCATATTTATGCTGCAGGTGATTGCATAGGTAAGCTTCAATTAGCACATGTATCTTCTAAAGAGGCAATACTTGCTGTTGAACACATGTTTAATGGCAATGGCCTACCTCTAAATTATGACAAGATGCCGAAATGCATATATACACACCCAGAAGTTGCTTCAATTGGTTACAATAAAGAATCAGCCGAAGCCAAAAACATTAAAACCAAATCATTTAAAGTAAGCTTTAATGCAATTGGTAAAGCAGTAATAGAGGAAACTACTAATGACAGAGGATTTTGTGAAATGATAATTAATGATGAAACTAATGAAATTATCGGTGTTAATATGATAGGTCCTCAGGTTACTGAATTAATCAACGAAGCCTCTTTATTGCAATTTATGAATGGTTCAGCAATTGAGTTAGGTCTGACAACACATGCACATCCTTCTATATCAGAAGTACTTATGGAATTGGGATTGAAAGTAGAAAATAGAGCAATACACGTTTAACAGGAGGAACATAAAAGATGATTGATTATAAATCTGTCGGACTTTCAGAAGAAGACCTTAAAGAAATCTATAAATGGATGGATTTAGGTAGAAAAGTAGATGAACGATTATGGTTATTAAACCGCGCAGGTAAAATTCCATTTGTTGTTAGTGGACAAGGACAAGAGGCTACACAAATAGGAATGGCATACGCTATGAAAGAAGGAGATATTTCATCTCCATATTATAGAGATTTAGCATTTGTTACTTTTATGGGGATTTCTCCATATGATACAATGCTAGCTTCATTTGGAAAAAAAGATGATATTAATTCTGGAGGAAAACAAATGCCCTCCCATTTTAGTCATCGTGAAAAGGGCATATTATCACAAAGTTCTCCAGTTGCTACACAAATACCACATTCAGTTGGAGCTGCATTAGCTTTAAAAATGGATAAAAAACCAAATATTGCTACGGCAACTGTCGGTGAGGGAAGTTCAAATCAAGGAGATTTTCATGAGGGTTTAAACTTTGCAGGCGTTCATAAATTACCATTTGTTTGTGTCATCATCAATAATAAATATGCGATATCTGTGCCTAATACATTACAATACGCCGCAGAAAAACTTTCTGATAGAGCCTTAGGATATGGCATATATGGTGAGACAGTAGATGGGGATGATCCGATAGCAATGTATAAAGCTATGAAAGATGCTAGAGAACGTGCACTAAATGGTGAGGGTGCCACTCTAATTGAAGCTATAACACATCGTATGACACCACATTCTTCAGATGATGATGATACATATCGTACGAAAAAAGAAAGAGAAGCATTAAAAACTTTTGATTGTAACCTTAAATTTAAAGATTATTTATTAGAAAAAGAGATTATTAATCAAGAATGGTTAGACAATATAGAGCAAGAGCATAAAGAAATTATTAATAAAGCCACTAAAGATGCAGAAAAAGCGCCATATCCATCTGTAGAAGAAACATATCAATTTGTTTATGACCCAGAAGGAGGTATGGGCAATGAGTAAAATGAGTTATATTGAAGCAATACAACAAGCGCAAGACCTAGCCATGGAACATGATAATAACGTATTTATATTAGGTGAAGATGTAGGACGTAAAGGTGGCGTTTTTGGTGCAACTAGAGGTCTTCAAGACAAATATGGTGTTGAAAGAGTAATAGATACACCTTTGGCTGAATCTAATATTGTAGGGACTGCTATTGGAGCAGCAATGATTGGTAAACGACCAATTGCAGAAATTCAATTCGCAGATTTTATACTTCCAGCAGTTAATCAAATTATTAGTGAAGCAGCTAAAATGCGCTATCGTTCAAATAATGACTGGCAATGTCCTATCACAATCAGAGCACCCTTTGGTGGTGGGGTACATGGTGGTTTATATCATTCTCAAAGTATCGAGAGCATCTTTGCGTCTACACCGGGGCTAACTATTGTCATACCTTCATCTCCTTATGATGCTAAAGGATTATTATTATCCTCTATTGAGTCAAATGATCCAGTATTATTCTTTGAACATAAAAAAGCATATCGCTTCTTGAAAGAAGAAGTGCCAGAAGATTATTATACAGTTCCTCTTGGAAAAGCTGATGTAAAACGTGAAGGGAATGACATAACTGTATTTACATATGGTTTGTGTGTAAATTATTGTATGCAAGCTGCTGATATTTTAGCAGCAGATGGTATTAGTGTTGAAATAGTTGATTTGAGAACTGTTTATCCTCTAGATAAAGAAACAATTATTGAACGTGCTAAAATGAATGGCAAGATTTTATTAGTAACAGAAGATAATCTTGAGGGCAGTGTCATGTCAGAAGTCTCTGCAATCATAGCTGAAAACTGTTTATTTGAACTTGATGCACCTATTATGAGATTAGCTGGACCAGATGTTCCTTCAATGCCATTTTCTCCTAATCTTGAAAATGAAGTTATGATGAATCCTGATAAAATCTTAGAAAAAATGCGAGAACTTGCACAATTTTAAGGAGGAAAAGTTATGGATATAAAAATGCCAAAACTAGGCGAAAGTGTTCATGAAGGTACTATTGAGCAATGGCTTATTTCAGTGGGTGACTATGTTGATGAATATGAACCCTTATGTGAGGTAATTACTGATAAAGTAACTGCTGAAGTACCTTCAACTGTATCTGGTACTATCACTAAAATTTTAGTTTCAGAAGGTGAAACAGTTCAAATAGATCATGTTATTTGTAAAATTGAAACTTCTGAAACAGATAATTCTACCAACACTAAAAATATCGATATTGAAACCGTTAAGGATTCAACCAATTTAAATATAAATGGTAATGATACTTTAACAGTCGAAACGTCAGCATCGGCTTCAAAAAATACTTCTGATAAAGAAGTTCATCATTCTGTTAAAACAAATGCACATACACAAGCATCATTACTTAATAACGGTCGATATTCACCAGTAGTTTTTAAAATTGCATCTGAAAATGATATTGATTTATCATTAGTTCCTGGCACAGGTTTCGAAGGACGTGTGACTAAAAAAGATATTGAAAATTATATTAATTCA
Source organism: Staphylococcus sp. HMSC14D10 (assembly GCF_001808125.1). Classification (NCBI taxonomy): domain Bacteria; kingdom Bacillati; phylum Bacillota; class Bacilli; order Caryophanales; family Staphylococcaceae; genus Staphylococcus; species Staphylococcus sp. HMSC14D10. The sequence continues at coordinate 32,115 of NZ_KV792272.1, forward strand.
AGTCATCAGGAACCTGAAATAAATAACAATTCACAATCTAGTTTTGAACTTACAAAATCCAACGTGGATTCTAATCAGAGTCAAATTGGTGAATCTATACCAGTCAAAGGTGTTCGTAAAGCAATAGCTCAAAACATGGTGACAAGTGTAACTGAAATCCCTCATGGTTGGATGATGCTTGAAGTTGATGCAACTAACTTAGTTAAAACTAGAAATCATCATAAAAATTCGTTCAAACAGAACGAAGGTTATAATTTAACTTTCTTTGCATTCTTTGTAAAAGCTGTTGCAGAAGCATTAAAATCAAACCCACTATTAAATAGTAGCTGGGATGGAGAAGAAATTATTCTTCATAAAGATATTAATATTTCAATTGCTGTAGCAGATGAAGATAAATTATATGTTCCTGTTATTAAACACGCTGATGAAAAATCAATCAAAGGTATTGCTAGAGAGATAAATGAACTAGCACTTAAAGCAAGAAACAAACAATTATCCCAAGAAGATATGTCTGGTGGAACATTTACCGTTAATAATACCGGTACATTTGGATCCGTTTCATCAATGGGAATTATAAATCATCCACAAGCAGCGATTTTACAAGTAGAATCAATTGTAAAAAAACCAGTAGTTATTGATGATATGATTGCAATTAGAAGCATGGTTAATTTGTGTATTTCGATTGATCATAGAATACTTGATGGTGTTCAAACAGGGCGCTTCATGTCTCAAGTTAAAGAACGTATTGAACAATTCACAATAGAAAATACAAGTATTTACTAGTTTAAAATGATATATCATATTCCATGGACAAGCTGTTTGAACTCTAACACTTATATTTAGTAGAATAGCATTGAATAAATAAAAGATTGAAAGGTGATTAAAATGGATTTAAATTTTGATTTATATATGAACGGCGTGGTTGAACAAGCTCGTAATGAAATTGAAAATGCGGGATATGAACAATTAACAACTGCAGATGAAGTTGACAAAGTATTACAACAAAATGGTACTTCATTAGTAATGGTTAATTCAGTTTGTGGATGTGCGGGAGGAATTGCACGTCCAGCAGCATCACATGCATTACACTATGATAAACTACCTGATAGACTTGTTACAGTATTTGCTGGACAAGATAAAGAGGCTACACAACAGGCTAGAGACTATTTTGAGGGTTACGCACCTTCAAGTCCATCATTTGCATTAATTAAAGATGGTAAAATCACTGAAATGATTGAACGTCATCAAATTGAAGGCCATGATGTAATGGATGTTATTAATCAGTTACAAGGCCTATTTGATAAATATTGCGACGAAAGATAAGAGGATTTACTAATGTTAAAGTTAAATCCTTATAAGATTGGACTAAGAACGCTTAAAACAGCAGTAGGTATCACATTAGGTGTTATTTTAGCTAAATGGATGGGGCTTGATAATTATGCATCAAGTGCTATCCTCATTGTATTATGTATTAAACATACTAAAGTTCACTCAGTACAAGCTATCGTATCAAGATTTGTATCTTGTATACTAATTCTACTGTTTGGTTCATTGGTTTTTAGCTTATTAGGTCAGAATGCGATTGTTTTGGGATTAATTGTATTATTATTTATTCCGATAACTGTTATGTTGAAAGTTCAAGAGGGTGTTGTAACTAGTTGTGTTATATTATTACATGTTTTCAATGCAACTACGATTAATTTACATTTAATCATTAATGAATTACTCTTATTAACTATTGGACTAGGAATCGCATTCATTATGAATTTAATTATGCCAAGTTTAGACAAAACATTAGTTTCTTTTAAGAAAGATATAGAAAAAGGCTTTAAAGAAATCTTTATGACATATAGCGAAGCTTGCTCAAATTATAATAATGATCTTACTTTATCTTTCGAAAAACTCCAATTAGACATTCGAAAGGCCAAATCTATCGCATTTAGAGATGTTAAAAATCATTTTATTAGAAATGAAAATTCATATTATCACTATTTTGATATGAGACAAGAACAACTTGAATTATTGCGTAGAATTAAACTGTTATTAAATCAAGTCACTGTCGATGATCCATTACTGACTGATGTATCTCATTTAATGTCAGAAATTGGTAATAACGTAAATAGTAATGATTATACTGCTTTACGATTACATTCACTGTATGAAATCCGTTTATCACTAGACGAATTACCACTTCCTAAATCTCATCAATCTTTAAAATCACGTTCAAGTATGATGCAAATATTAAATGAACTAGAAAAGTATTTAAACATTAAATCTCAATTTGGATCACTACGGTTACACAATGAAATATAATTAGTGATTAAATAAAAAAGGCTGGTACATAATTCCTAGCAAAATAGCCAGTAAATGAGTTTTTATAAATTCATTTACTGGCTTCTTTATTTACAATACTTCGTATTCTTGGCTTGCTTTCTTAGGGGACAGCTTCAGCCTGTAGTCTTCAGCTTGTCCTGTTCCCTCAAGAGTCTCGCCAAAATACTTTTTATTTATATGTAATTTTACATTCAAACACTTAAAAAATAAGGCACTTTCGTATAATTGAATAAACTTCATTAAACTAAATTAACGAGGTGCCTTATGTATAGGGAATATAACATGACTCGACTTACTCTACCAATGGAAACTTCAGTTCTTATCCCAATAAATGGTAACATGTAAATGATATTGTTGAATCAATCCCTAAGACCGAATTCGATGAATTCATTTGTCCGAACAATAAAAGATTAGGATTCAAAAGATATGCCTATCGTCATGATAAGAATGGTTTTAAACGAGGCTTTAAATTATATGAATGTGATGATTGTTCAGAA